>NZ_JBGCDL010000001.1:0-3794 GCF_045105435.1 Kordia sp.
AAAAAGAAAAATAGAAAAGCAGTAAGTGCAATACAAATTCCAATTTTCATCACAAACATATCCAAACGTAAAAAAGGATCATTACTACCACTAAATAGCGGAATAATTACCATAGCGAAAATGTATAAAAACATCGGAATAATGATGGACAGCGCTAAATTTTGAATGTTTTCTATTCTTTTCCCTTTCGGTCGAAAATACTTGTAAATAACATCCAAAAGCGCATGAAATAAAGCCGGAATCGTTAAATACATCGGAATAATTTCGTAATTGATATTTGTTGAATGAACACGCGGAATTCTAAAAAAAATATACGATTCATACACGATATACAGAAAACTTCCATAATACAGAATAATGCCAACAGGAAGTATCCAAGCTTTGCTAAATTGTTTGATTTCCAGAAAAATTAAAACTGAAAATAGTACAATTCCAATTGCCCAAAGATTGACAATTCTGGTAAATTCAAACAGGTTTGTTTCGGGCGAATCAAAAGCAGTATAAAAAAGCCAGCCTAACAGTAATTGCAGGAAAACTAGCGAAATACAATATCGGTAGGTTTTATGTAGTTTGAGCGCGCTCATATTTTAATGAAATGAAGTGATTTATAATAAATAAAGTAAAAATGTATAAGATGCTTCCAAGTGCTAAATGTGCCGTTTTTGGATCAATAAACGCGTGTGTCCATTCCCAATCGGATAATTTTATCGCGCTAATAATTCGTGCGGTATTGGCTAAAATCATGATGAAATAACTGCTAATTCCCAAGAAAATAAAATGTAAAATGGTCTTTGCAATTCCTTGAAATTTCAACAGTTTGAAACACAATAGCGCAAAACAAATGCAGAAGAAATTGCCGCCTGCGCACGATTTTTCAATAATAATTCCTTCAGAAGCACTAAAACCAACTGTATCAATCCACTCAAAAGTATAATTGGTAAACAATTCAATAACGGGAATCATCGGATACAGAACCCATTTTAGTGCATTTATAGAAGCAATACTATATAAAGCTTTTACGGAAACGATCAATCCGATTGCAAAGCCTAATTTGAATGTTATCTTTTTCATAAACAAATATTTACGGAAGATGGTAACTTATAATTGCGCCCACATAACACAAACCAATCGGAACATTTGCAATCATCAAAATCAAGGATTTTAGAATCTTTTTCTGTTTCACTTTGCTATGAACTAGCGTGATGTACAATGTAAAAACCAGCAGACTATTGATTAAAACGGCGACCAAAGCATAGTAAATCCCTAAATATAAAATTGCTATTGAACCTGCATTGTAGAAATATGCGATGAGTAAAAAAGTACCGCCCAAAAAACTGAGAATCGCAGTAATTTTCGCTGCTTTTAGTAAATTATATACAAAAGGAATATTCATTGTTGAAATTGAATTTGAATTTGAAAATGATATTTAAGTTGAAAACGAAACCCGAACTTTTCAGTCCTCCAAGCTTAAAAGTTGGGAATCGTTTTCGCATCAAACTAACTTTTTTAGTTATGAGTTTTCAGTTGTGAGTTGTGATTCCAAATGCGTGGGCTGAGCAGAGTCGAAATCCCAATCAATTTTTCGAGATACATACATGACAATTCCCAAAATGATAAATAAGCCAATACTTCCTACGAGTAAAGCGTAGCTTTCCATCTGAATAATCACAAAAATAAAGCTGTACAATGCGCTCAAAGAAGAGCCAATTAACAGTGTGAATTTCCAGTTTTTTAAGATGGATTTTGAATAGAGCGTAATCATTACAATAACGGCAATTCCTGCAATGAGATATGCTTTAAAAAAGCTACTGTGTTCCGAAATTGAAATGAGCAAGGTGTAAAACATAATCAGCGCAATTCCGATCATTAAGTACTGAAACGGATGAATTGAAATTTTGCTCAATGTCTGAATGAGGAAGAACACTAAAAAGGTCAATCCAATAACCAAAAAGCCATATTTTACAGCGCGTTCGCTTTGTTGGTATTCGTTAAGCGGAATAATAAAATCTGTTCCAAATGCATATTGATTCAAATTTGGAAGCACTTTAAAATACTGTTGCGAAAACGAACGATTGGTATGTAACAATTTCCAATTGGCTTCAAATCCGCCATTTTCAGTCGTACGTTTGCTTTGCGTAATAAAACTTCCTGTGTGTTTCGGATGTTTCCAATCGGACGTCATTTGTACATTTGTCACCTTTCCAATCGGAACAAAACGAATGCTTTTACTGCCATTATACGTCAGCTTAAAATCAAACGAACGTGTGGTTGTATTTGGTACATCTTCGAGTGCTAAATAGGAGCTTTCTAGCGCATCTAGTTCTGAATTTCCGTTTGCTTTTGTTTCAAAACTATAGGAGTTTCCGTTTAAATTCAGTTTTACTTCGCTTTTCAAACCTTTCAAATTTGTGGTTTTAATTTCAAGTGTCGCTTTGTCCCAAACAATATCTTCATTTGCGATTGATTTCAGAGAAAAATCGGGAATTTCAAAGCTTCCCGAAGTGGCAATATCTGCTGTAAAAACAGTAGTTTCAAAATTATTTCGCTTCTTAGCGGTCGTTTTTACATCTGTATTAATATCTAAGGTTTTCGGAAAAAAATACGCGTATTTTAACTGTGTCGTTTGCTTCTTTTCAGTTTCCTGCGTGGTTTCATTAAAAACCACCGTTTCTTGATAGGTTTTATACGGAACTTTTAAAATAGGTCCGTACAAGAGAATTTCATTTCCCCATTTATCATTTAGTTCGCTTACGACGCTTTTTTGACGTACTTCTCGTTCGGCAATTAAATCCTGAATCAGCGAAAGCGGAATCATTAACAATAAGGTCAATATACCTGTAATAATAAACTTTGCAGAGATGGAACTTTTAAACCATGCTGCTAATTTTTTGCTGTTTTTTTCTGTTTGATGTATTTCCATTTTAGTTTGTTTTAAAAGTACTTTGAAATTCAAAGTAAAAAGATAAAAAAATAAGTTTTGAGTTGCTAGGAGTGAAGTCCTGCGTATCTTATTGTTGTATTTAGTGTTTGTGCATTCATAGTATATTATTCGCTCTTTTTAATTAATTGTTCTAGTGCTTCAATATGTTTCTTAAATTCAAGCTTCCCTAATTTTGTAGCGCTATAGCGTGTATTTGGCTTTCGCCCGATAAATTGTTTTTCCACTTTAATATAGTCCACTTTTTCAAGTGCTTTGGCGTGACTTGCCAAATTGCCATCGGTGATTGAAAGCAGTTCCTTCAACATTTTAAAATCGGCAAATTCGTTTACCATCAAAATAGACATAATGCCCAAACGAATTCGGTGATCAAATGCTTTATTTATGTTAGTTATAATACTCACAATTACTTCGCTGTTCGTTCTAAAAGAATATACATTAATCCGCCGTAAATGATATGAAAAATACCAAAACCAACTGCCCAAAAATACAAACCATAGCCAACATATTGTGTTGCAATAAGTCCTAAAATGATATTTGCGTAGCCTAAATATTTAATATGACCGAAAGTATATTTACTAGCATGTACACATGCCAATCCGTAAAAAATTAATGTTGCTGGCGCTACGAGTCCTACGGCAGTTTTTTGTAATAAAACTAGGGTAAATATTCCTCCTGTTGCTAACGGAATTAGAAAATTAATAAGCAACTTAAGAGCCGTTTTATCAAAAATGCGTTCTCCATTTTTTCGTGCTTTTCGCTGTGTTAAGATGATTCCTGTCACAACAGCCAAAAACAAAACAATACTTGCAATTGCGAAAAGTTTTAAGGTAATATCGTCAGTAAAAATGGAAGT
>NZ_JBGCDL010000002.1:0-11268 GCF_045105435.1 Kordia sp.
GGAATAAATCCTTTTTTTCCTTTATATGCAACTTCATACCAATATGTTTTGGAGTTTCCGCTTTCAAAAATAGTTTCCGTTTTTGCAATGATTTTCACTTCAAAACCAATGCGCAAACGCGTTATTTCTTTGGAAGTCGTATTTGGTTGTTCACGTAAGTTTACATTATCACCAAAAACTGAATATGTTTTGTTTACTTTAAAATAATTGTATAGATCAATAAAATTTTCTGGCTGCTGTGCTTGAAGTTGTATGGCAGATAAGAAAAAGAAGAAGCATAATGTTTGTATTGTAAAGGTCTTCATAAAGCAAATATAGGTTAAATATTAGTAGTGGATTTGATGTGTTGCGCGTATTCAAATTGAAAATGCAGTCACACGCTTACTCCGTATTGTAAACATGTAGACTGCATTTCGTGGAGATATATTTTGGTGTTGCATTACAATTGTGTGAAGTAACGTTGATTGTCAAATTCAGTTTCTACATACGATAATGGATTGTTACGTTGCATCATTGGCTTTAAAATACAAACCGCTGTTGTTTTTCCTTTGATGATTACTTTTTGACCAGATTTGTACGCTTTCCATCTAAAATATTCGACTTTAATTCCCATGTCTTTAATGATGTTGTTGTACTTTTCGTTATCATCAATCCAATCCATAATTTCGTTTGCATTTGCTAATGCAGGTACATCTTCGTCGCCTGAAAATTCTATTTCCCAACGTATAGGAATGTTGAATTTGTATGAGAATGCTTCTCCTGGTTCGCCTTCTTCTTTGGTTCTGATCGCGTTTAACCAATGAATGTCTTCTAAAGGATATTTACGAATAAACTGTTTTGATAAATCTACATTTCCTGGTGATTGCGCTGTTGGATAATATCCGTAAAATACATTGGCTAAGTAATGCTTTTGAAACTGTCCGTTAAAAACGGTTGCATGCTGTGTTGCAAATACTTTTGGCTGATAATTTGCCGTAAACGTTTGCTTCAATACTTGTAATAATTGCTTGTTTTTCCCTAATTCAGAGGTGTGGAAAACGAGTTTGCTATTTGCAGCTAATACGTTTTGTAATTTTGGAAGCTTATTTTCCTTTAAACAATCTAGCAATGATTGTTGTGATAACAACTTCCCGTGAATGGTAGTTTCGAGTGATAATCCTTTTTTAGAATTTCCTTTATTTACAATATGAATTTCGCTGTAATCTTGTTCGTTGTGATTTTTATTCAACCATGAAATAATTTCTTGAAGCGAAAACGCATTGTCTATAATTTTATAATGTAAACCTTCAAAGTGTTTTCTTGCATCTTTATAATAGGTGCTTTCTCCTTTGTCGTATCCTGCAATAAATACCACTGCTTGTTTGGGAACTACGGCTTCATTTTCGTTCATTGCAGTTAAATTTCCTGTGTTTTCTTGTGGGGAACAAGCAAAAACTAATGTTAATACAAGTCCCATGAATGCTGCCATTTTTAGTGCTTTTGTGTTCATAGTGTTGTGATTTTAAGTGTTGTTTTTAATTTTATTTATGTCTTGTGTTTTGATTATTTGTATAAAAATCAGCTTGAACGATTTCAATCTGCTTTCGGATTGAAACTACTATGTGCATTGCATTTGAAAACCCACTCTTCAATACGTTGTTTTCATAGTACTTTTTGACAGCCGCCAAAAAGATTCAAGCTGATTTTTCCCAACTAACCAACCTAATTTATCTTTTTAATATGATAGATGCTTCTTGTCGTACAGGCAATGCAATATGTTGTAAGCGCATGCGTTTTGCCAATGTTGGACTCGAAATCCATCTGCCTTCTTGAAATAAATCAACGGCGTTTACTTTTCCTTCTGCATCAAATTGCATTTTGATTTGCGAATAGATATTCAAATATTTTTGAATCATTTTTGTTGCTGTTATATCGTACCACATTTGATGTTCGTTTTTAATGTTTATCTTTTTTTTGATGTGACTAAGATGACTTTGTTTCTTAATTACATTTCAAATGTAGTGGCAACTTCACGCTTTTTTGGAGTGCTTTTAGAATTCGTTGGTGTTAAACTAGAATTCGTAATGAAGGGTGGAAATTTGTAGTTTATTTATGGTAAAAGACACGAAAAAGAAGATGTGTGTCTAAATTGAATGAAGATTTTTATTTTAAATCGAATCGGATTCTTTTTAGTAATCTATCAGAATCTAAATCAATTTTTGTGCGTCCGTGTAGTAGTAAATCGTTTCGGAAGAGAATCAAGTCTCCTTTTTTTAGCTGTGTTTCAATTATGTTTTTTTCAAAAAGGCGATCAAGTTTGCTTAGGTATTTTTTCTCAGCATCATTTAATTTAGAAAAGGTTTCCATCGTAATTCTATCATAACAAATTTTATATCCATTATGCGTGAGGCTAAGAATGCTTCGAGATTGTCCTCTAAAATTCCATTTCTTTGAAGTGAGTTCTTGAATTTCTTCTTTTGATAATTGCTTTAGAATTTCTTCTAAAAATACAAACCTGCTTTTTCCTTGATTGTCAGTGGCAGGTTGTACACATAATAAACCTATACAGTTTGGAATTGAAGCAAAATCTGCACAATCTGTATGTAATGGGAAAGTTAAATTTGAATTGGCAATGGAAGTAAAGAAACCATTTTGTTTCTTTACTTTTACATCAAAAACATCTTTGCCGTTATTGTTTCTAATTTCTTTTACGCTGACTCCTAAAGGTTTTATAAATGTTTGAAGATCGGCATCAATTAAAGGAAAGTTTTCTATTAAAACAATTGTATTTCCTTGTTGTAAATCTTCAATGATAGACTGAGAAACTAAATCTTTATGATATGTATATTTAGTTACCATAGTAAATAGTCAAATTCATATGTAAGCTCAACTCACCATTGGAACCATTCTTTGGGAAATCTTTTATTTTTCGATCTAAATCTTCAACGAAGCTGAAATCAGTAAATTCATTTTTATGCTTGTAATAATACTTACAAGCTATTTTTTCTACGTTACCGTCCCATGTAACTTCTCTATATCGCGATATATTGGTAATATCGTGAAGTTTAGAAAAAAGTTCTCGTATAGGAGCGTTTTCATCAATATCAATACTATATATTTGTTTTATTGGTATTTTTTCGTTTGTATTATATGCGAAAACTTCTGCATCATCATCATAGTCAGTAAGGAAGTAAAATTCGATATTCATATTTTGCTAGTATTAATGGTACGTGTTAATTAATAAATCCAGTACTCATGTTGAAATAAATACTTAGTTCTCCATTCAATCCATTTTTAGGAAACTCACTTATTTTTTGTTCTAAATCTAGAATAGATTTAAACTTTAAAAAATCAGCTTGATGTTTATAATAATAGCTACACGCTATTTTTTCTGTTTCATCATCAAATAATACTGCTTCAATAAAGCGTTCTATTCCTGTAATATCATGAAGTTTAGAAAACAAATCTTTTATTGGTAAGTTTTCATCGATGTCAACAATGATAATTTCAGGAATTATATCTTCATGGAGTTCTGAGAAAAATTCAATATTCATATTTTTATTAGGAGTTGTATTCTGTGTGAAATTACTAAAAAAACAGGAACCTTTATTTGTTTTACATCGGAATGTTTTAAGAGAAAAATTTTTAGAAAGAAACTTTTTTCCCCAAATGTAAACCGTCTTTTTCCTATGTAAAATCAGCTTTTCAGCTCTTACACAGGGTTTTATGTCAAGATACTTTTGTTCCAAGAAATAATATAACCTAAAAACTAGAGAAAATCATGGGAACAATTAAATCAACTTGGGCAGGAACGCCCATTACGTTAGACGATCAGTTAGAAGATGCAGTTTGGTCGGGCGCACAAGAAAAACAAATGAAATTTGATGGCGGATTTATGCTTGCTAAGAATGACGCAAAGTATTTGTATGTCGTATTAGATGTTGTGAAAGATACGCACAACGATCCAGGAACAGGCGACTATTTTTGGTTTACGTTTGATAGAAATAAAAACAAAGCCATCACGCCAAATTATGATGTCAATTATGGAAATTATCCTGGCAATCCTAATAAAATGGGACGACAATATTATAAAGGTGCAGGACGTTGGACAGGTTTGTTGAATGAAGTACAAAAGTCGGAATGTAAAAGTACATTCGGAACTTCCCCAAATTCATCAACGCCACATAGAATCTGGAAATTTCGCTTTCGTTTGTCTGACCTAAAAGTGAACTTATTATGGTGGTGGTTTAGTTCGTATACGAAATTTGGTTTTAGAGTACATTCAAACAAACCAAATCTAAATTATGACACGCCAGCAAACTTTTTTAGAGATTTTTCAAAGTTACACACCTTGTATTTCTCAAGAAAACCTTCTATTTCAAATGCAGATTTAGGACCAATTATGGGAAGTGTCGGGTTAATTCCAACCACAAAAATTAATGCTGCAGGACGTGCAACAACCGCATCAAACTATTTTATTTATGCCAGAAATGCCGCTTTTGGCGGAAAGTTGAATGTGATTGGAAATCGCACCAAGATGGATCAATTGCCAGGAATGGACGCAAAAAAATACAAAGTATTTCACAGAAAAGGAACTTCGGGAGGATTTTCTGAGTTTGTAACTTCTTGGTATAATTATAAATGGGACGGTTCTGATTATGTGTTGGAAGCTGCTTCACCAGATAGTAATAAATTCTACAAAATGCCGAGTGCAGGTGTCGATTATTCGATAGATGATTTGTTGTTTCAGTTCAACTCCACAAAACTTGATACAGGATTGCATCAGTTTAAAGTGAAATTTTATAACAATGCAGGAGCCGAAGTTGGCGCAACAAATCCAGCACAAATTTTAACCATGTATATTGATAATAATGTGCCGGAAGTAAGTATCAATTCTGTAAAATATAAAAATGCTGAAATTGGTGCATGCGGAATTGTGAATTTACAAAACCCGAATGATGAAATCGTTGTTGATTTTGAAGGATACGATAAAGAAGGGAATTTATTAGATTATAGTTTAACTGCGCGTTGGGGCGAAGGCGACTCGAAGAATATTGTGTATAAAAAGTACGATCCAGTGACTACGCCAGGAAATTGGAAGGGAAGTCATCATATTACGGGAAGCTTTAAAGCAGCGACAACTTGCGCGCATTCATTTAATGTGTACGCCAGAGCAAGAACAACGAATGGCTACGGTTATGTTGGAAAAAATAGTACGTATAGATATGTGACAATTATTAAGTAATTGTAGCATCTTTAAAAAAAAGCGAAAAGGTTATTTAGCGCATTACGTCAAACTGAACTTGATTCAGTTTCACATAATTATTGATAATAAAACGTTGCAGTTCTGAATTGAATTCAGAATGCCGTTTCTTACCAATTTCTAAATAACCTTTTCCTTATTTTTCTTCTCTATTTACCAAATCCATGGAGAATGCTGGCAAACAAATAGCGATATATTCGCAATCATCCTCAAACGGATTGGAATATTGAACGCGTGTATTTTTTTCTATTTTGATAGATTGTCCCGCTTCCAAAACGATGGTTTCACCTTCAATAATAAATTGTTTTTTTCCTTTGATGATGTATGTGTATTCATCAAATTCAGGTGTTTGAAACGGTTCGCTCCCTTTTCGTTGCGCTATCATGTATGCAATGCTTATTCCTGAATTTCCATCAGTAGCATTTCCAAAATGTTCTTCAATCAGTTTGCCATCTGTAGTTGGTACTACAAACGGGCTTTTTTGAATTTGATATTTTTTATTCGGCATCTTTTGTGTCAGTATCTTTGGTTGCTTCGTGTTTCCAATTGATTGCAAATTGCTTGATTTTTGCTGCGTCAGGAATTTGAATGGCTTCAATGTTTAAATCCATGTCATAACGCAAATCTTCGGGCAATTCTTTTTTGTCAATCGTAAAATATTCTTGTCCTTCCACCGTAATAACAACAGTGCTTATTGTGTTGTAAATGGATTTAATTGTAAAGTTTTCACGAATGTCCTTAAAGGTACTTTCGAGCGAAATGCCTTTGGCACTTTTGTAACGTGAATCGTAAATTTGAATCGTTTTAATTTTTTCGTTTTCGTCGTGTTGTTGAGCAGGAATAAGTGTAAGCAAGTGTCTACCTCTTTTATCAAACACTAAATATTGATCGTTTCCAGCTTGCATATAATCGCCTTCGCCAATACGTTTTACGAGAGAATCTTTCGCAAAAAGCGAATCTAATTGCTTTACAGTACTATTTTTATATAATTTTCCTATTTGATTTTCTTGAATTAAAAATGGATCTTCTTTTGTGGTACAGCTTGCCATACAAGCAATGATAAGTCCAAGGAATGCAATTTTTTTCACGCGATTTTTGTTTATGTATTTTATTATTTGATAATTTTTTTGAGAATTCCGAAAATGCTTCTAATAAAAGTAGCACTTGTCAATACTTTTATGATTGGATTTTGTCGTGTACTCTTGCGACTCGCAGTTTTGGTATATTTTTTTTCTTCTTTTATTTTTTCTTTTTCGTAAACTGCTTCTGCCTTTTTAATTTTTTCATTCAGCATTTCATACGCACTTTTACGATCAATTTCTTCGTTGTATTTGCCAATTAATCTCGAATTGTTAATGACTTGTTTCAATTCTTTTGGCGTTAACACATCCATACGACTCATTGGCGCGCGCAACATCGTAGCTGCAAGTGGCGTAGGACGTCCTTTTTCATCTAAAGCAGAAATTAAGGCTTCTCCAATACCTAAAGAAGTCAATATTTCGGTAGTATCGTAGTATTCTGAATCTGGATAGTTTTCTGCGGTTAACTTGATGGCTTTACGATCTTTTGCCGTAAATGCACGCAACGCATGCTGTACTTTGAGTCCTAATTGTCCTAAAACGGCTTCTGGAATATCTGTCGGGTTCTGCGTCACAAAATACAAACCAATTCCTTTGGATCGAATTAGCTTTACAATACTTTCTATTTGATCTAATAAAGCACTTGATGCTTGTTTAAAGATTAAATGTGCTTCATCAATGAATAATACCAATTCTGGTTGTCCGCTATCACCTTGCTCAGGGAACGTTTCGTATATTTCAGCCAATAAACTTAACATGAATGTTGAAAATAGTTTTGGCTTGTCTTGAATATCTGTCAAACGAATAATATTAATATATCCGCGTCCGTTTTCGTCAATGCGTGTTAAATCGTCTACTTCAAAAGAAGTTTCGCCAAAAAATAAATCGGCACCTTGCTGTTCTAGTTCTATAATTTTACGCAAAATAGCACCTGTTGAAGCGGTAGAAATTCGTCCATACGATTCTTGGAATTCCTTTTTTCCTTCACCCGTAGCATATTGTAATACTTTTTTAAAGTCTTTTAAATCGAGCAAAGGCATTTTATTGTCATCACAGTATTTAAATACAACTGCGACAATTCCTGATTGCGTTTCAGACAAATCTAAAATTCGAGATAATAATACAGGTCCAAATTCAGAAACCGTAGCGCGCAAACGCACACCATCTTGATCTGATAGTGATAAAATTTCAATCGGAAAGTTTTTTGCTTCAAACGGAAAACCAATTTTAGCATGACGTTCGTCAATTTTTGGATGTCCAGGACTTGGTTGTGCAATTCCACTTAAATCACCTTTTAAATCCATTAATAACACAGGAATTCCTTTGTCTGAAAGATTTTCAGCAAGTACTTGCAATGTTTTGGTTTTTCCTGTTCCTGTAGCTCCAGCAATTAAACCGTGTCTGTTTAATGTTTTTAACGGAATTTTTACGTAGGCATCTGTAACGGTTTCTCCTTCATACATGGCAGCGCCCATGGTAATATAATCTCCTTTCGTTGTATATCCTTTTTCAATATGCTCAATAAAATTGTACTTGCTACTCATGTGTTTGAAAATTTGGGTTAAAAGTAAGCGATTTTGATGAAGTCTAAAAAAAATGCATTCAGATTTCCGTGAAAGTTATCCACTGAAAAAAATATGAAAAAGAAAAACATCCGCTTTTCTAAAGAAAAACGAATGTTTTATATAAGGTGAAATGCTATTTCTAGTATCTAATAATCTTTTTTGTAACGGTTAAGTTACTTTCTAGATCTGTAATTTTGATGAAGTATAAACCAGCAGCTTCACTACGCATAGAAAGTGTGTTGTTTCCTTCATTAAATGAACCTGATTGGATGCGTTGTCCTGTTACACTACTAATTTCATACGTAACGTTTGCGTAATTACGAACATCTACTGTGAAATCGGCAGCAGAAGGATTCGGGTAAATACGCAAGCTACTTGCCAATGCATTTTCTCCGACGCTTAATGGTTCTGTAATTTTAAATATATTAGCTACACTTGTTGTAAAAGATCCATCACCATTTACTATAATATTACCATTACCATCTTCCAAACGGTATGTTCCTGCTCCGTACTGACAGCAAATTCCGTCACCAAACGAATCATTTAATGTAAATGTATAGCATTCGTTTAAAAGTGTAATTGGAATGTCTGTAATTTCATCTGGTTGTGTTCCGTTAGTTCCAGTTGTAACATAAGGTCCACCGCTTCCAACAACAGTTCCGTTAGAATCTTCTAATGTCCAAGTAGTTTCATCTCCATAACTGTCTGGCGTAATAATAACGCTAACTGTCATTATTTCGAATCCAGGCGGAACCGAGAAATTTTTAACATTTGTATCGTTTGATGCAGACTCATCTGTAGTTCCATTAGGATTTGAAACAGTAGCTGTAAATGAATGTGCGCCTTCGCCAGTTACAGCAATAGGTGTTAATACAATATCTTCAAATTGATCAATTGCTAAACTTCCTGTCCAGTTAATTGTTACAGGCGTGTCACTATCTAATTGGTGCATAATTGTAGCACTTGTTAATTGATTGTTTCCTGCATTTCTAATTCGTAATGTAGGTGTAACAGTATCTTCACATAAATTATCTGGTACATTCGTTACAGAGATCGCTGCATCCGTATCAAATGTTTGTAATGGAGGAAACTGTTCTTGTGATATTGGATTTGTTCCTGCTGGATCTAACCAAAATTTTAATTGTTGCGAGTTTACTGAGCTAAAATCCCAAGAAACTCCAAATCGTCCATAAATATCAAAACCTCCATTATCGTTTGTTCCTGAACAAGCAGCAGAACCTCCAGAAAGTTTTCCGATGATTAATCCATCTTGATCAAATAAAGGAGAACCTGAAGAACCTTGCTCAGTTACACCTAAATCCCAGTCGGCAATTCGCCAAACTTCCGTTGTTGGGTTTCCATTAAAACTGGTTGCAATTCTTGTCGGGCTTTGTAAGTCAACACATACTTTTTGGATATCTCCACTTGGATGGTGTACACCAACTGTTAGTGAAGGAACAGCCGTTGTAGAACGATTCCATCCTGCCCAAACTAAATCGGCGCTGTTATTTGTAAAGAAAGCAGTATCTGTAATTTCTACCAAAGCCATATCAGACTCAGAGTTAGAAGCTCTTAAAATACCACCACTAGCAGTTTGTATAAAAGAGTTGTCTATACTAGGCGCGTTTGTAGCACAATCTGCAACAGATTCGTCACTTGCCCAGTTGAAACGGAAAGCCCATCCTGCAACAGAACCACCTAAACAATGATTTGCAGTTAAGAAATATGGAGTTCCATCGTTATCTGTATTATTTACTAAAGCACCAGTACAAAATCCACTACCAACAACGATCATGGCAACTGACTTTTTTACATCTTCTTTAATGTCGTGTGCAGCAGTGTTAAAAGCAGAAATATCGCAGTTAACATCTACATTACAAGCTCCAGAATCGTTTAATGCTTTTTCATTAGCACCACCTGGATAATTTAAAGTTCTGTATCCGTGTACTACGTTTCCAATATTTAATTGTCCTTGACCAATTACTTTTTTTGGCTCAAAATATTCTATCCAAAGATTTTCACCATCAACCATCCAAGTTCCTAAAATATCATCTGGATTGTTGTGTTCGTGTGTAAATACATTTAGTATTTGAGAACGATCGCCATTATAAATATATACTTTTGCGCCTACAGGAATTCTGTAACGATCAAAAATAAGATTCATTGTTAAAGCGCCTGGAGAGATAAAATTAATTCTCCAAATACGATCTCCATTTGGTAACTCATGCCATTGTCCAGCATTATCCAAACCAAAATCGACGTATTGATCGTATCCAAATCTCCAAGGAATAGACTTGTTTAAGTCGTTTACAGCATCTTCAGCTTTAAATGTAGCTAAATTGGGTTTTTGTAATTGAATTGGTGCCACTTTTTCAATAGAAGGAATTGTCCAACTTTCGGGAACGGGTCTTTGTGGATTTTGTGCTGAAACCTTTAGTATAAAGGTCAGAAGCACTAATAAAGTAAAGTTTTTCATAAGTAAATAGGTTGTGTTAGGTTTTGTTTATGATATTTTTTTGTCGGGAAATTAACAAAAAAATAACATTTATTGTTGTTTTTTTTAAATTTGTGACAATATTTTTTGGTTGAATCTTAATTGTTTAACAAATTCATTTACAAAAATACATTTTATATTTGTTTTTTGGAATACTCTTTGAAAAGGAATATTCTTGCAAAGCCTACCGCACTTAATTTTATATATATGAAAAAAATCTTTATTGTAGCTATTCTTCTTACTTGTGTACAAACAACCGTTGCACAAACACCGTATATCGATAGCGTAAAGCAGTACTTGACTATCAATGGAACGCAACAACAATACGAAGGTGCTATTGATGCTATGTTTAGTATGTTGAAGAATCGTTTTAAAGAGTATAAAATCTCTGAAACTATATGGACAGCACTCGAAAATGATAAGCAAAAGTATGTAGAAGATATAAAATCAGTACTAGTTTCTGCGTACAAAGCTTATTTTACACTAAACGATATTAAGAATATGACTGTGTTTTACGAATCTACAGCTGTAAAACAAATGCGATCCGATAAAACAAAACTTACAGATACGCAACGACAACAAATTATGAATTTTTACGATTCAGAAACAGGCTTAAAAATGATTGCTAGTAGAGATGGATTGGCAAAAATTGAAGGCGAAATTTCTCAGCAATGGAGCGGCGATTTGTATAAAAGCGTGCTTAGTAAATTGGCTGAAAAAGGATATAGTTTGAATTGATTTTAGACTGCTATCGCTTTTAGATCGCTTTGCTCTTAGAATGTTAGACACGCTTTGCTTTGGTATCGGCTTCGCCTGTTAGATTGCTTTTCTCTTGGTATTTTAATAAGTGAATTCTCGTATGAAACTTTATTTTCAAATTACATATCG
>NZ_JBGCDL010000003.1:0-5605 GCF_045105435.1 Kordia sp.
AAAAAGTTTGCTGTTCAAGACTTTCAAGGTGCGTTAAACGATTCCGAAAAATACATTCAGCAATTTACAGGAGAAGAAATTGTGCCAAAATTTGAAATGCTAAAAGCCATTCTCATTGCACGTTTAGATGGCTATCTTGCGTACAAAGAAGCGTTGAATTATGTAGCGCTCAATTATCCAAATGACGAAGAAGGAAAGCGCGCACAGCAAATCATTCAATCTTCATTACCAAAAATAGCCAACAAAGCAGTTGTAAATGATGACAAATCAACAAGTTTCAAAATCATTTACGCATTTCAAAAAAATGAAACCGAAGCGATGGATGCGCTCGAAAAAACGATCAATCAAATGATAGAAGACCGTGAATACAATTCACTTTCTATCTCACGAGATGTATATGACAGAAGTCAGAAGTTTATAGTAATTCACGGATTCAAAACCAAATTAGCAGCCATTACTGTGGATGATATGTTAGAAACGGCACCTGTGTACAAGGTTGAAAAACAAAGTGTAATCATGTCTGGCGAAAACTATCAAACCGTACAAATTCATAAAAACTTAGACGAAATAAAATAATAGCCCAATCAACTCAATAATCCCTCAAAACTAGCCAAAACCATGTTTTCAGAATCAAAAAAAGGTCGCAATAATGAAACCACACGTGGACAATCAAATCGAATTGGAAAATCGACAAGCATCAAAGGTGATGTTGTCTCAAAATCTGACTTTAGAATTGACGGAAAACTAGATGGAAGTGTAGAAACTACAGGTAAAATTGTCATTGGTCAAAGTGGCATCATTACAGGAAAAGTAACCTGTGCTAATGCTGATATTCAAGGGCGTTTTCATGGCGAATTGGTAGTTTCAAACTTACTTACTTTAAAAAGTTCGGCTGTCATTGAAGGCGATGTTACAGTAAGCAAACTATCTATAGAGCCAGGCGCTACTTTTAATGCTACCTGTGCAATGAAAACGGGAATCAAAGAACTCAAGTCAAGTGAAGGAAAAAAAGCCGATAAAACCGCTTAATAAAGCAATGCGTTTAAGTGGTGCGGGTTTGCAAATGGGATTGACCATTTATGCCTGCAACTATCTTGGAAATTGGCTTGATGTAAAATACAATCAAACTTTTTGGGAAACCAGCTTGACACTTTTTGGTATTTTTGCAGCTATCTATTTCGTTATTGTACAAGTACTAAAAATTACGGATGATGCTTAGGGAAATCTTCATATATATAACCGCTTTCGGATTATTATTTTTCTTGGGCGATTTTGCACACAACTACTATATCGAAAATCAAGAAATTACGCTCGGCTTCTCTTTGCGGAATATGTACGCATTTCATGCGTTCTTTTCATTGCAAATTTGCATTATCTTTGCACTATTGTCTGCTAATGAAAAATTACGCCCGCAATTGGGATTCATATACTTAGGGTCGTTTGTGTTGAAAATTTTAGTTTTTTGTGCTGTTTTTTACAGCTTACTATTCGTGGGAGAAAAACTGTCTAATACACAACGGATTTCACTGATAATTCCTATGATCGTTTTTCTAATTCTGGAGGTCTATTTTATGATCAAAATCCTGAACAAAAATCATTCTCAGAAATAAAGTTAAAAAAAACACTGTTTTTCTAATTAATTGTTTAATTTTGCGCAGAATTTACGAAGGGTAATTTTTGAATAAATCAATTATGAAGATAGTACAAAAATCTATCAAGTTTTTAACACTAGTCGCAATTGCACTATGTTCTTTTCATGGTTTTGCTAGTGATTCTGGTAAAAAAGACAACAATCAAGATGATGGTGGTATCGTTGATACCAAAAATGAAGTGAAAGACTACATTAAACACCACATCCAAGATTCACACGATTTCACTTTATTTTCTTATACAAGTGATGCGGGCGAAAGAAAACACGTTGGTTTTCCATTGCCAGTAATTGTTTGGACGAGTGAAGGATTGAAAACGTTTATGTCTTCTGCATTTCACCATGACGATAGCGGCAAAGAAATTGTAACTGTTGGAAATGTAAAGTTGGCAAGATTTCACGGAAAGATCTACGAATTAGACGCTGGGCAAACAAAAATTGTAGAAGACGATCATCATCACCCAAAAAATGCACACAAAGTTTTAGACTTCTCTATCACTAAAAGTGTTGTGGGAATCTTATTAGTTGGATTCTTAATGTTATTCTGGTTTATCAGATTAGCAAAACAATACAAAACTAAAAAGATACCAACAGGTTTTGGTCGCGCATTAGAGCCTTTAGTATTATATGTAAGAGACGAAATTGCACGTCCAAACATCGGAGAAAAACATTACAGAAGATTTACAGGATATTTATTAACGGTATTCTTTTTTATATGGTTACTAAACGTTGCAGGATTAACACCATTAGGCTTTAACGTAACAGGTCAGTTAGCTGTAACAGCTTGTTTAGCATTATTCACTTTAGTAATTTATACAGCAAGTGGAAACAAGCATTATTGGAAGCATATGTTATGGATGGATGGAATTCCAGTATTTGTAAAGCCAATTTTAGCAATAATCGAACTAGCAGGAGCATTCCTTATTAAACCTTTTTCATTATTAATACGTTTGTTTGCAAACATTACAGCGGGTCACATTGTCGTAATGAGCTTAATTGCAATCATGTTTACATTAAAACAGGATTTAGGAACAGTTGGTGCAACAGGATTATCTTTAGTATTATCATTTTTAATCGCATTAATAGAAATATTAGTGGCGTTCTTACAAGCATATATTTTTACAATGCTATCTGCGTTGTTTATAGGTATGGCAGTAGAAGAGCATCACTAAATAAAGAGTTTGTTTAATTATATAAATCAATTATTATGTACAATTTAATTGGAGCAGGATTAGTAGTAATCGGAGCAGGAATTGGTCTTGGTCAAATCGGTGGAAAAGCAATGGAAGGTATTGCACGTCAACCAGAAGCAACAGGGAAAATTCAAACAGCGATGATTATCGTAGCTGCACTTTTAGAAGGTTTAGCATTTGGTGCATTAATCTTAGGAAAAGGTTAATAGTTGCCCGCAAAACAAATCAGTGTTCTGCAACGGTTGGTTGCAGAACCTGTTTTTCCCATTTACAATTAGAATTAACAATACTTACATAAAAAATGGAAGATTTATTAAAAGACTTTTCACCAGGACTATTCTTTGTACAGTTATTCATACTGTTAATATTGATATTTTTAATGGTGAAGTTTGCTTGGAAACCAATTATGAGTTCTCTAAACGAAAGAGAATCGGGAATTCAAGATGCATTAGACGCGGCTGAAAATGCTAAGAAAGAAATGCAAAACTTGCAATCAGATAACGAAAAGTTATTAAAAGAAGCACGTGCAGAAAGAGAAGGAATGTTGAAAGAAGCGCGTGAAATCAAAGAAAAAATGATAGCAGACGCTAAAGGAGAAGCACAAGAGCAAGCAAACAAAATGATTGCACAAGCGCAAGAAAGCATCCGTAGTGAAAAGCAAGCGGCTTTAGCAGAGTTAAAAACCCAAGTAGCTAACATTTCTGTAGACATCGCAGAAAAAGTAGTTCGTGGTGAATTAGCAGACAAAACGAAGCAACTATCTTTAGTAGATAAAATGCTTGAAGACGTTACATTAAACTAATAACATACGATGGCAGGATCTAGAGCAGCAATACGCTACGCAAAAGCAATCTTAGGATTGGCACAAGAGCAAAAAGCAGGAGAAGCTGTAGCGAAAGATATGAGCAGCATCGTAAAAACTGTACAAAACAGTAAAGATTTACGATTAATGCTAAACAGTCCTATTGTAAAGCCTGAAATTAAAAAAGCAGCTTTACAAGAAATCTTTTCAGGTGTTCATGCAATATCTGAAGGATTAATTGACATCTTAGTAGCCAACAAACGTGTTGATTTATTAGACGATGTAGCAGCGCAATACAGTATTTTATTTGATGCATCACAAGGAAAAGAAACAGCAGTAGTAACTACAGCTGTTCCGTTAACAGATGCGTTAAGAGATAAAGTATTAGCTAAGGTAAAAGACCTTACGGGGAACCAAGTAACAATAGAAAACAAAATCGATGAAAGTATCATAGGTGGATTTATTCTACGTTTGGGAGATTTGCAATACAATGCAAGCATCGCAAACCAATTGAATACACTAAAACGATCTTTCTCTCAAAATTAAATACTAAATAGAATGGCAGAAGTTAAAGCTGCTGAGGTATCAGCAATATTAAAAAAGCAACTTTCAGGATTTGAAGCAACAGCTTCATTAGACGAAGTTGGAACTGTACTACAAGTAGGTGATGGTATCGCTCGTGTATACGGATTAGCGAACGCTCAATACGGAGAATTAGTAGAATTTGATAGCGGACTTGAAGGGATTGTATTAAACCTTGAAGAAGATAACGTTGGTGTAGTTTTATTAGGATCTTCACAAAGTATCAAAGAAGGTGGAATCGTAAAAAGAACACAACGTATTGCATCTATCCAAGTGGGAGAAGGAATTGTTGGACGTGTTGTAAATACTTTAGGAAGTCCTATTGATGGAAAAGGTCCTATTGAAGGAACAACATACGAAATGCCTTTAGAGCGTAAAGCACCTGGAGTTATTTATCGTGAACCAGTTACTGAACCATTACAAACAGGAATTAAAGCAATTGATGCAATGATTCCAGTTGGTAGAGGACAACGTGAGTTGGTAATTGGAGATAGACAAACCGGAAAAACTGCAGTTTGTATTGATGCAATTCTAAATCAAAAAGAATTTTACGATGCAGGTGAGCCTGTATATTGTATATATGTTGCCGTTGGACAAAAAGCTTCAACAGTAGCGCTTATTGCAAAGACGCTAGAAGAAAAAGGAGCTTTAGCATACACAACAATAGTAGCTGCAAATGCATCAGATCCTGCTGCAATGCAAGTATATGCACCATTTACTGGAGCATCTATTGGAGAATACTTTAGAGATACTGGTCGTCCAGCATTGATTGTTTATGATGATTTATCTAAGCAAGCCGTTGCATACCGTGAGGTATCTTTATTATTACGTCGTCCACCAGGACGTGAAGCATATCCTGGAGATGTATTCTACCTTCACTCTCGTTTATTAGAGCGTTCTGCAAAAGTGATCAACAATGACGCTATTGCAAAGGAAATGAATGACCTTCCAGACTCGTTGAAGCCAATCGTAAAAGGTGGTGGATCGTTAACAGCATTACCAATCATTGAAACACAAGCAGGAGATGTATCTGCCTATATTCCAACAAACGTAATTTCGATTACGGATGGACAAATTTTCTTAGATGGTGATTTATTTAACTCTGGTGTTCGTCCAGCAATTAACGTAGGTATATCTGTATCGCGTGTTGGTGGTAACGCACAGATTAAATCAATGAAAAAAGTATCTGGTACATTAAAACTAGATCAAGCACAATATCGTGAATTAGAAGCATTCGCAAAGTTTGGTTCTGACTTAGATGCCGTTACATTAAATGTAATTAACAAAGGTAAACGTAACGTGGAAATCTTAAAGCAAGGGCAAAATGAGCCATTTGCAGTAGAAGACCAAGTTGCAATTATCTATGCTGGATCTAAAAAC
>NZ_JBGCDL010000004.1:0-4949 GCF_045105435.1 Kordia sp.
ATAGAAAGTACGTTTGCCGATTTAGATCAAATTGTATACGATTACAAAAAGAAAATGTTAGGTGGTTTTGGATTGCGTTTTGTGTCAGATGCAGCGTTGCGCGAAGCAGGAAATATTGCCAATTTCAATCCCGATGCGGTAAAACCAATTCACACGGTACAAAACATTCAACAACCGATCATTATAGCACATGGCGATCAAGATGAAAATATTCATTATAGCTACGGGGAAAAACTCTTTAAAAATACCGCTTCTGCGGAAAAGGAATTCATCTTGGTAAAAGATGCAGGACACTTCAATGTCGGAGAAAAAGGCGGAAGAGCATACCAAGAAAAATTACTAAACTTTATCAAAAAACAAGTCCGTAAAAATTAATTCACCAACTACAACGTTATAGTTGTTAAAAATCGAATCTTACCGCAGAGCGCATAAAAAAAATACTTATTTTTAGACCTATACACGAACAAATATGCGCAATCTATCTACATCGATATGTTTCTATCTGCTATTTATAGCAACAACAATATCGCATGCGCAAACGCCACCAACAATCTCAGCAGAAGGCGATCAACAATACTGTGGCGATGTTCCAATAAACATTGCTATGAATGTATCAATTACCGATCCTGATGCACAAGACACAAGTTTACCGATCATATATATTCAAATATCAGAAGGCTACAGTAACGGACAAGACGTGCTCAGTTTAACAGGGACACATCCTAATATTGATGCTTTTTGGACGCCAGCATTAGGAAGATTAGCATTAGTTGGTCCTGCTACATTTGCCGAATATGAAGCAGCTATCGAAGCAGTCGTTTTTGAAACCACACAAACAAACTTTACAGAAGATAAATTTTTCTCCATCAATTTGGGTGATGCCAACTATTTACCATCTACAGGACACTACTATTTCTATGTAGCAAACACGGGAATTACATGGACGGAAGCACGCGATGCAGCAGCAGCACAAACATACTTTGGCTTGGAAGGATATCTAGCAACATTAACCTCAGAAGAAGAAGCTGAATTAGCAGGTTCGCAAAGTTCTGGAACTGGTTGGATTGGTGCTACAGATATAGACCAAGAAGGAACATGGCAATGGGTTACTGGACCCGAAGCAGGAACGGTTTTTTGGATTGGAGAAGTAAATGGAACGCCTCAAAACGGCTTGTATACATTTTGGAATTCGGGCGAACCTAACAATCTTGGAGGCGAACACTATGCACACATTACAGATCCGAGTATTGGCTTAATGGGTTCTTGGAACGATTTGCCAAATCTAGGATCAACTGATCCGAACAGTCCATATCATCCACAAGGATATATTGTCGAATTTGGCGGATTACCAGGAGAACCAGCAATCAATTTATCAGTCAGTACACGACTTGAAACACCAAAATCAACGATCACTGAAAGTGGAAGTTGTGCTGAAAGCGAATTAACACTCAGTGTTGAAACGAACACAGATAGCGTAACATGGTATACATCTGAAACAGCAACCACGCCAATTCATACAGGAACAAGTTACACGGTTTCACTCACAGAAACGACTACGTTTTGGGTATTTCCTGCATTTTCAGGTTGTACAAATGGTACACGTACACCAATTACAGGGACCATTTTTGGTTTGCCAAACACACAAGATATTTCTATAGTACAATGTGGTGCTACAAGCGGAATTACAATTTTTAATCTATTCGAATCCAATCAAGAAGTTGCTGCAGGTATCATACAAGATCGGCAAGTACGTTATTATACAGATAGTGCACTGACGGACGAAATCACGACAAGTGCATACACAAATACGTCCAATCCGCAAATCGTATATGCAAAAATTACTGACTTGGTTTCAGGTTGTGAAAACACAGCGGAAGTCACACTTCAAGTAAGTTCAAACGCGGTAAACAATGCAATTCTTAGTGTGTGTGACACCAATGAAGAACTCGGATTCACAGAATTCAACTTGTCTGAAGCAGACTCGCAAATTACAGCTGGTTTGCCCGATGATATTACAGTTACCTATTACGAAACGCTTGATGATGCTTTGTTGCTCTCAAATCCGTTAGCAAATCAATTTACAAATACAACGGCTTATGGACAAACAATTTATGCGCGTTTAGAACAAAATGGAGGTTGTTACGGAATTGGAGAAGTATTGCTAAATGTACTCAATTTGCCTTCTATAGAAACGGAAGAAATCGTATATTACTGTGTAAACTTTTCTCCGCAATTAATCACGCTTTACAGCGGAATTACGAATGATGTGTCTAATTACACCTTTGCATGGTCCACAGGAGAAACGACGCCAGACATTCAAGTCAATCAAATAGGAAACTATACAGTGGAAGTCACACGAATTGGCGGTTGTACAAAAACAAAAACAATCTTGGTGCAACCATCTAACATTGCAACTATAGGAACCATACAAATTGATGATATTTCAGATGTAAATGTAGTTACCGTGATGGTTTCTGGCGAAGGCGAATATGTATTTGCATTAGATGATCCGAATGGTATTTACCAAGAATCAAATATATTTCAGAATGTTTCTGCGGGATTTCATACAGTTTACATAAAAGATATCAAAAACAATTGCGGAATCGTAGCAGAAGACATTGCTGTTATTGGCTATCCAAGATTCTTTACACCAAACAATGATGGAATTAATGATACGTGGCAACTCAAAGGAATCGCAAACGCACTTCAGACCAACTCACAAGTATACATATACGATCGTTACGGAAAATTGCTCAGAGTATTAATCAATTCCGAAGACGCCTGGAATGGAAACATTAACGGTGCACAAATGCCTTCAAGTGATTATTGGTTTTCTGTACAACTACAAGATGGACGCACATTTACTGGACACTTTACGTTGAAAAGGTGAATTAGTATTGAGTTGTGAGTATTGCGTATTGAGAAGTTTCTCAAGAACACTAAATGCAAAGTATGTTGCTTTTGGCTCGCTTCGCTTTTGGCTCGCTTCGCTTTTTGATCGCTTCGCGTACCTTCTTAAATTTCTTAGGAACGTTTTTGCGAGCGTTTTGTAAAAACGCGCGGCAATCTGTTTCTTGTAAATCAAAACGTCACTTCGAGTGCAAAATCTCCGATTTTGTGTATCGAGAAGTGCTATGAAAAGTCTTTGCTAAAGTTTAAAAAAGCATGTTAATCTGTTTCCTCAAGTAACAAATCATTATAACAAACAATTTAGTCACAATTTTCCACTAACGCTAGCGCGAGTTTCCGAACTTGTGCCGACAATAAAGCTAAAAAAATCGTGAATTCGTGGTTGAAAAAAGATTCAGGATTTATAGAGTCAAGATTCAAGATGGTTTCTAAGAATCTTTAGTATTTCAATGTAGATTCCGCATCATGTTTGGAATGACAAAATCGATACGTTTTCAGAGTAGATCTCGATAGTTCTATTGAGCGTAGCTGAAATACAATTTTTCTTCAAAAAACCATTCGATCAGACGTTTGGTAAAAGTTTAGTAAGGAGTTTCAAATATCGTCAAAACACCAAGAGCATTAGCGATCTAACAGGCGAAGCCGATACTAAAATACTAAGAGTAAAACGAGTCTAAAAAGTCGAAGCTACCAACTTCCGCCAGCGCCACCGCCACTAAATCCGCCGCCGCCGAAACCACCACCAAATCCGCCGCCACCGCCAAAGCCGCCACCGCTGCTTCCGCCGCCGCCGAAAGAACCTTTTCCAAGATTACTCAGAATAATAATATCGAGTAAATCGCTTCCAGTGCCTCCACGTCTTCCGCCACCATTATTACCGCCGTTGCGTTTATTATTTCCTAAAATAGAAACTAGTACAACAAAAAAGATGACTAAAAAGAAAATTACGCCAACTGGTGTGCCTTTGCTAGAGCGTTTGCGACTGCCTGTAAATTCGCCAGCCAACACTTCAATAATACTATCAACTCCAGCGTTTAATCCGCCATAATAATCTCCTTTTTTAAAAAATGGAATAATTCTATTTCGTGTAATTTGTCCCACAATTCCTGCAGTGAGTTCATTTTCGGCACCATATCCAGGTGAAATCCATATTTTTCGTTCTTGCTTTGCTAAAAGGATAATCACTCCATTATCTTCTCCCTTTTGTCCAATTCCCCATTTTTGTCCCCATTCTGGCGTAAGCATACCAATACTTTCCCCTTTTAGGGTTTCAATAATAACCACAACAATTTGTGTGGAAGTTGTATCAGAATACTTGATAATTTTATGCTCTAATTGTGCTTTGTCACCTTTAGAAAGTAAACTAGCATAATCGTATACGGCATCCGGATTTGCTTTTGTAGGTTTTGGTGGAATATCATATTGTGCATGAGAAACGTTCAAAAAGAACAATCCGAAAAGGAAAATAAGCGTATGTAATGATTTTATTTGTAGTGTTTTAAGCATTAGCCTCTTGAAATTTCATTTGAGAGTTCATCTTCGTGCGTATCTGCATCCCAAGGAAAATGCTTTTGTAATTCAAGTCCGGCTTGTAAAATACCTTCAATCAATCCTTTGGTAAAATTTCCTTGTCGGAATTGATTGCGCATTGCATCACGTGTACTATTCCAAAAATCTTTCGGAACAACATTATTTATGCCTTCATCACCATAAATGACAAAACTTTTGTCACGGACAGCTACATAAATAAGAACGCCATTGCGGAGTTTGGTATTGTCCATCTTTAGCAGATGAAATACTTCTAGCGCACGATCAAACGTGTTCGTATCTACATGATCTTCAATGTGGACACGAATTTCACCAGAAGTACTTCGTTCTGCCGTTCTAATGGCAGCAATGATTTCTTGTTCTTCCTCAGCGGAAAGGAAATCTTCTACTTTAGACATATTTTTTTATGGTATTTTAATTATTTTTCAAAGTTAACATCTGGTGCATTTTCTGAACCTGCTGCTGCTTTAAAGCGCGCCATTTCTTTGAAA
>NZ_JBGCDL010000005.1:0-8781 GCF_045105435.1 Kordia sp.
TTGTTTTTTGTTTTTAGTTTTAAAACCTAAACTCTCGAATTTGCAATTAATTTCGGGATAATTTCAATACTTAATACTAAAAGTTACAAATCCACATGCTTGGCATAGTTACGCCACTTTTCTACACATTCTGCAATGTCTTTAGGCATTTCTGAGTTGAAACTCATCTTCTCTCCTGTTCGTGGGTGAATGAATCCGAGTGTTTTTGCATGTAAGGCTTGTCGTGGTAAAATCTTGAAGCAATTGTCTACAAATTGTTTGTATTTCGTAAAAGTAGTTCCTTTTAAAATACGCTCACCGCCATATCGTGCATCATTAAATAATGTGTGACCAATATGTTTCATGTGCACACGAATTTGGTGCGTACGACCTGTTTCTAACTGACAAGAAACCAAGGTTACATATCCAAAACGTTCTAAGACTTTGTAATGTGTAACGGCTGCTTTTCCTTTGTCGGCATCATCTCCATAAAATACTGTGTTTTGCAATCTATTTTTAGGGTGACGACCAATATTTCCTTCTATCGTTCCTTCTTCTTCATCTACATTTCCCCAAACGAGTGCATAATAAATTCGTTCAGAAGTCTTATTAAAAAACTGCTTTGCCAAATGTGTCATGGCTTCTTCCGTTTTTGCCACTACTAGCAATCCGCTTGTATCTTTATCAATTCGGTGCACCAATCCTGGGCGTTCGTTAGAATTTTTAGGAAGATTGTCAATATGATAAATCAATGCATTAATCAACGTTCCTGAGTAGTTTCCGTGTCCTGGATGCACAACTATTCCTGCGGGTTTATTGACAACTAGTAAATCGTCGTCTTCGTACACAACATCAATTGGAATGTTTTCTCCAACTAATAAATTCTCGTACGGCGGATGTGCAAATAATACTTTTATAACGTCGTTTGCTTTGACTTTATAATTCGATTTTACAGGTTTTTCATTCACATAAATATTACCATCTTTGGCAGATTGTTGAATTTTATTTCGAGTCGCACCTTCAATAAAATTCATCAAATATTTATCTACGCGTAAAGGTTGCTGTCCTTTTTCGGCAGTAAATGAATAGTGTTCGTATAAATCGTCTGATTCGTCTTGCGGTTGTGGAAAATTATTCTCCTGCATTGTTATCGTTTTCGTCTGTTTTTCTTGATCCTGGGCGTTTTCCATTTCCAAGTATCAATTCTATTTTTGACATTTTTGGAAGTCTGTCATTTGGTTTTAAAGGTTTGCCTTTGTATTGCATTCCCAACACCATATCTTTACCAATATTGTCTTTGTAAGTAACTTTTTCTACTGTAAATCCAACTGCGTTTAAGGTAGATTCAGCTGTTCGTCTTGTAATTTGAATTACATGCGGAACAGATACTTCTCGGTATTTAGATGGATTTATTTTTAGATATATTTTTCGTCCTTCTTTTACTTTTTTTCCTTTCACTGGATATTGTTCAATGATAGAATACGCAGGAAAATCTGGATTATAATTTACAGTATCTTGTATGCTAAAACTCAAATCCGTTTCTTCCAATTTAGCTTTGGCTTCTTCAAATGAAAGCTTTGCCAAATCAGGAACCGTTTTAAATTCTCCGTTATTTGTAGAAAAATCGAGCCAAGTCGTGATTAAAAAAACCAATATAGCAACAACTACAATGGCAATTCCTACTTGCTTGAATATCACTTTTAATATAGGAAATCGGTTAAAAAAGGCTTTGATTGCCGAAAGAAGCTTTTTAAAATTCATTTCTAATACGTTTTAATGGGACAAATATACATACTATTATTCCTAATATTCTACTTTGATATGTCCGCAAATACATTTACTTTCGTTTTTAGAACGTTTATTTGTCTTATTTCTTATAAAAATGAAGAAAAATATTGCCATCATTATGGGCGGTTATTCGAGTGAATACGCCATTTCACTAAAAACTGGAAATGTAGTATACAAACATTTGAATACTGAAAAATATAATGCATATAAAGTACATGTTTTTCAAGATAAATGGGTTTGTGTAACTTCTGACACGAAAGAATTTCTAATAGATAAAAACGATTTTTCGGTTATAATTGATGACATTAAAATTACATTTGACTGTGTGTTTAATGCCATTCATGGAACACCTGGCGAAGATGGTTATATATTAGGTTATTTGGAACTTTTAGGAATTCCACATACAAGTTGTGGCATGTACCAAGCTGCATTGACGTTTAATAAACGTGATTTATTATCTACCTTAAAACCGTACGGAATTAAATGTGCAACCTCGTATTATTTGAATGCTGGCGATGCCATTGACGAAGCTGCCATTGTTGCAAAAGTAGGTTTGCCCTGTTTTGTAAAAGCAAATAAAGCAGGAAGTAGTTTCGGAATTTCCAAAGTGCATAAAATTGAAGCACTTCAAAATGCAATTGACATCGCGCTGAAAGAAGATGATGAGGTTATTATTGAATCGTTTTTAGATGGTGTTGAAGTTTCTGTTGGCGTTATTAATTATAAAGGAACCGTTACCGTTTTACCAATTACAGAAATTGTTTCAGAAAATGATTTCTTTGATTATGAAGCGAAGTATTTAGGAAAATCGCAAGAAATAACACCTGCACGAATTTCGACTGAACTTGCCGAAAAAGTATCAAAAATGGCAAAAAGTATTTATGAAATTTTAAAAATGGACGGTTTTTCGCGAAGCGAATTTATTTTTAAAAATGACGAACCTTATTTGTTAGAAGTAAATACTGTGCCCGGAATGACCGAAGAAAGTATTTTGCCGCAACAAGCAAAAGAAGCTGGAATTTCCTTAGAAGCATTATTTGGCAATGCTGTTGAATTGGCTTTGGCCAAAAAGTAGTAACTTGTCCTAGTTTTTATCACAATTATACAAAATGAAACGAGCTGTTTTCCCAGGATCTTTTGATCCAATTACGTTAGGACATTACGATATTATCAAACGCGGTGTCAAATTATTTGATGAAGTTATTGTCGCTATCGGCGTAAATTCTGCTAAAAAATATATGTTCAGTTTGGAACAACGTAAACAATTTATTGAAGATTCTTTTAAAGATGAACCAAATGTAACAGTCGTAACCTACGAAGGTTTAACGGTTGATTTTTGTAAAAGAAATCATATCGATTTTATTTTACGTGGATTGAGAAATCCTGCTGATTTTGAGTTTGAGAAAGCCATTGCACATACCAATCGCGATTTGGCTCCGATAGAAACGGTGTTCTTATTAACTGCCGCAAGCACATCGTATATTTCATCTTCCATCGTTCGGGAAGTCATTCGCCATAACGGAGATTATACGTTGTTGGTTCCGGATTCGGTTCGGGTTTAGTTTGGGTATTAGGGAAATATGAAATAAAAAAAGAGTTTCAAAGTACTTCCTGATACAAATTTTCGAAGCAAATGTACTCGAAGTTACGTGTTGAGCTATTCAGAAACAGATTGCCGCGCGTTTTTATCAAAACGCTCGCAAAGACGTTCCAAAGAGGCTTAAGAACACACGCGAAGCGATCCACATTTCGACTCCGCTCAATGTTCATATATTTCCAAAAGCGCTCGCGCTGAACCTGTCGAAGCGAATTCTAAGAGGCAAAAGCCGTATCCAAAAGCGATAGCACTCTAACAGTGAAACGTTTCTAACAATCTAAAAGCGTAAGCGTTTCTAACAGCAAAGCGCGTCTAAATCAATCCATATATTTCTGAATCAACGTAAATAATTGCGAAGCCACAAATGGTTTTATAATCATATCGTTCATACCTGAACTGACAATTTTTGGCAAACTATCATCCAAAGAAACTGCCGTAAATGCAATGATTGGCACTTTTTTATTAAATTTTCTTATCGCCATTGTAGCTTCATAACCGTCCATTTCTGGCATGTGAATGTCCATCAAAATTAAATCGTAATAATTGTTTTTTACAATGGCAATCGCTTCAGCGCCACTTGCTACAATATCTGTTGTAATTTGTTTGGTAGAGAGAATCTTTTTTGTCAGCATTTGATTAATTTTATTATCATCCACCACCAACATTTTTAAATTACTAAAATCTACCTCATCGATATGTACTTCAATATTCGGATCAACACTTTCTGTGGCTTTTGGGAAACGAATATCAAAGGTAAATGTAGTTCCAACATTCTCTTTACTTTCTAAATGAATAGTACTGTTGTATACTTCCAAGAGCTTTTTTACAATTGACAATCCCAAACCAGAACCTTGATATTCTTCATTTACAACATCATGATTTTGCGAAAATACTTCAAATACCTTTTCTTGCTTTTCTTTCGGAATACCAATTCCTGTATCTTGAATACAAAAATGCAATTTTACATCTTCATCAGTTTCATCTAACTTTTCAACACTCAAACGAATGGTTCCGTTTTTTGTAAACTTAATAGCGTTACTAATGAGGTTGATCAATATTTGAGAAATTTTCAAACTATCTCCCACTAATAATTCTGGAATTTCCTTGTCGTAGGCAATATTGAGTTCATTTTCACGATCTTTAATCAACAAATCAAACGACTTTATTATATTGTCAATATTCGCTTTTAAATTAAACGTAGATGCACCAATTGTAATTGTATTGTCCTCTAGTTTGTTGGCTTGCAAAATATTATTCACCAAAGACAATAAATGATCGCCCGAAAATTTCAGCGACTTTAAATATTGCTGTTGTGATGGCTTCGGATCTTCCTCTAAAAGTAAATGTGTAATTCCTGTAACCGCATACAAAGGTGTGCGCAATTCGTGACTCATCATAGAGAAGAAGTTCGATTTCGTTTTTGAAGTCATTTCTGCTTTCAATTTAGCTTCTTCTAGTTTGAGTTGTTTGATACGTAACAGTTTGTTACTTTTTATCTTCTTGTAGATTGTTTTTATGATTAATGTTCCCAAAATAATACAACCGATCAATAATATAATAATAATAACTAACACGACTTTAAATCGGTTTACAATGATGCTTTGTTGATAGTTTTTTTCTTCTAAAACATCTAATTTGAGTTGATCTTTGGTCAAACTATAATTTGCCAATAATTCTTCTTGTAAACTCGCACGGTCTTGCTCTAATTTCTCTTTTAGCTTTAGTTGATAATTTAATATTGCTTCTCTTTCTTTTTTTATTTCACCTTTCGATTTGTAAATTTCCGCAAGTTGTTGGTACGAACTTACCAAATCGTTAACATGTACATATTCATTTATGATGTGTTTCTCTAGGAATTTTTGTGCATTTTCAAAATCATCCAAATAAAAATAAGCATCACCTTTTGTAAACTCTAGATAGTTCATGCGAGCTGTGAAAAATATTTTTTTGCCTGTAGAAGCTTTTACACGAGTTTCTACTTCTTTCACAAATTTCAACAAGCCTTCATACCGTTTTTCAGCTTGTAACAATGCTATTTTTCCCCAATCTAAAATTAACATATCTTCTACCACTTGTGTGGTTTTTGCAACGGCATAGCCTTTTTTGAGATAGTTATTTGCTACACGATAATTTTCTTCAGTTATGGCTAATCGCACTAAATCGTGATAAGTAAGTATGATTTGACGTTTATCTCCTATCTTTTTTTGAATTTTGAGCGCTTTTTCATAATAATTTTTCGCTTTGTCAACATACTGCATTCGCTTGTATGTAACTGCCAATGTGTAATAAGAAAACGCCAACGCTTTATCATCTTCATTTTTTGTTGCGTGTTGTATGGCAATATAACTGTATGAAAGTGCTTGTCCAAAACGATAATCGCGCGCAAAGTCAAATGCAGTATCATTTAACTTTTGAATACTGTCAAAAGATACTTCTTGCGCACTTAGTTGTGCACAAGCAAAGAAGCCAAGGATGATATGTAAAATAAAACTACGCCTCATTTGATTGGTGTATTATATAGTCAATTTTATCATACAATAATTCTGGCTCAAATGGTTTTGTAATGACACCACTAATTTTGGTATCCACTACTTTTGCGTACGCATCCGAAATTTCCATTGCTGTTAATAAGATGATTGGCACGTTATTATTGTTTTCTCTAATTTTCTGAATGGTTTCCAAACCGTTTAGTTTCGGCATAAACATATCCATTAAAATCAAATCAAATTTTTGTTTTTCTATAATATCTAATGCAGAAAAACCACTCAATACAACTTTAGTTTGTATTTGCTGACGTTCCAATATTTTTTGAGTTAACAATCCGTTTACAGCATTATCATCTACAATTAAGATATTAAGATCTTTAAAATTGTACGTTCTATTTTCAAATTCAATTTCGTCTTCTACTTTTGAAACGGTTACTTTTTGTAAATCCAATTCAAAATAAAACTCAGATCCTCTGTTAAGCACACTTCGTAAATGTAGTTTTGATTTTAATACTTTTAGCAGATTATTTACCGTTGTTAAACCCAAACCTAAATCGAGATATCCGTTATTTTCATTGAGAATAATTCCTTTTTCGAGATTTTCAAAAACAACATGTTTTTTCTGTTGCGGAATGCCCAAACCATTATCTTTTACCGAAAATTTTAATCGAATTTTTTCACTGGTTTCTCCTACCAGACTAACTTTTAATCGGATATTAGATTCCATATTATAGCGAACGGCATTGTCTAAAAGATTGAAAAGGATTTGTGAAATTTTTAAACTATCGCCCAACAATTGATTTGGAATGTTTTCGTCAATTTTAACATCAATTTTATTGCGATTTTCTTTCACAAGAAAGTTTACAGAAGTAATCACATTTTTGATATTTTTATTCAAAAAAACGTTTTCTTCCACGGCTTCCATTTTGCTCGCTTCTACTTTATTCATTTGAAGAATATTGTTGATGATTGCCAATAAATGTTCACCCGAAAACTTTAATGATTTTAAATAACGTTCCTGAAATTCCGCTGGTTTTTCTAACAATAATAAATTTGTCATTCCAATAATAGCATACAAAGGTGTCCGTAATTCGTGACTGATCAATGAGAAGAAATTTGTTCTAATTTTGGAAACATTTTCTATTTGCTTTTTTGCTTCAACCAATTGCTTATTTTGTCCGCTTAACAAAGCATTTGTGCGAATTCTTGCGCGTTGATTCAGATAAAAAACACCTGTTAGCAGTACTAAAACCACTAAAATAATTACGAAAATAGTAGTCAGTTTTTTATAGTTTGAAATGTACAATTCTCTAGCTTCTTGCTCTTTTTCAATATTTTCCAATCGTCCTTCATATTCGTCAATTCCATATTTCATGACAATTTCGGAAAGCAATGTTGATTTTTTGTTCAAACTGAACGTTTCGTAATACTGAATATGTTTTTCAAGTGCGGCTAATGCAGCTTCTGAATTTCCTTTCTTGGTATATGTTTCTGCTAAGCCTTTATAGGTTGACGCCAATAAATCCAAGTGTTCTTTATGTGAAGGATCGCACATGGTAATTGCATCTTTGTAGTATGCTTCTGCTTCGTCTATTTTTCCCTGTAAAAATGCTGCTTTTCCACTAAAATAATAGGCGCCTTGAAGCATGTCTTCCCTTGGCAAATAGTTAGGATTATCAATACAATAGGCAATTACTTTTTCAAAGCATTTTTTTGCTTTATCGTATCCTCCTATGGCCACATACAATTGTCCAATATGATACTTAGGACGTATAGAATTTATATGATTCTGAAACTTTTTTGAAAGTTCAAGACTTAATTTTAAATGCTTTTCTGCTGCTTCTAATTCTCCATTCTTAAATAAATAATAGCCAATATCGCTGTGAATTTCCATCAAGCGTTTTTCATTATTTTTTTTGGTGAAATATTCAATTGCTTTGTTGTAGTTTACAACAGCACGCTCTTTATAGCTCATTTTCACATATACACTACCAAGTGTAACGTAACTTTCTGCAATGAGACTATCATTTTGCACAACTGAAGCTTCTTTTAAAGAGCGTTCACCTAAAGTAATTGCTTTGCTAAATTTTCGCTTTGAAGAGAGTTTTTTGGCTGTTGCCTGAAGTTGAATAATACTATCTTTCGTTATGGTACGACCTGTTTGTCCATGCGAAAAAGATGCAAAGGCAAAGAGCAATAAAAACAATCGTAAGGCAACCATGTTTAGTAAGTAGGCTATAATCAGGGGAAAAAGATACAAAAATTAGCGTAGCTTTTTATTTTTTTAACGATTCAGTCATTATATTATTTTTGTAAATCCATCATTACGTGATATCTAGGATCATCTACAGCATCTTCAATAACGTTTGCAAGTTTTGGAGAAGCTTTCACCATTAACGCTTTACAATCTTCACTTAAATGTTTAATACGCAATTGTTTTCCAGCTGCTTCGTATTTTTGTGTCAAATTAAAAATAGCTTCTAATGCAGAATGGTCTGAAACTCTCGATTCCATAAAATCAATCACAACAACGTCCGGATCATTTTTTATATCAAACTTACTATTGAATGCCTGAATACTTCCAAAGAATAAAGGCCCAAAAATTTCGTACACTTTAGTTCCATCTTCCAATACTTTTTTGCGTGCGCGGATACGTTTTGCATTCTCCCACGAAAATACCAATGCAGATATAATAACACCTGCAATAACGGCTACTGCTAAATCTTTCCAAACCGTAATTAACGAAACCGCAATTAATACAATAGCATCACTGATAGGAATTTTGTTTAAAATTCTAAAACTACTCCACGCAAATGTTCCTATGACAACCATAAACATTACGCCTACAAGTGCGGCAATTGGTACTTGCTCTATTAAACCAGAAGCAAAAAGAATAAAACATAACAAAGCAACTGCGGCTACAACTCCAGA
>NZ_JBGCDL010000006.1:0-12067 GCF_045105435.1 Kordia sp.
ATCCATCGTATTTTTACGATGAATTACGATATAATCAATGGCAAGAAATTAAAGGTACTGATACTTTTCAGTTAGATCACTCACTTAAAAAAGATTCAAAATTTGGAACTGTGGGCGCAGTTGCTTGTGATATAGATGGAAATATTGCCGCAGCAACTTCTACAGGCGGAATGACAAACAAGCGTTTTGGTCGTGTGGGCGATTCTCCAATGATTGGCGCAGGAAATTATGCAAACAACGAAACCTGTGCAGTTTCTTGTACGGGAAGTGGCGAATATTTTATTCGTGGCGTTGTAGCGTATGATGTATCTAGTTTGATGGAATTTAAAGAATATCCATTAGAAAAAGCAGCAGCTATAGTTATTAACGAACGCATCTTAAAACTTGGTGGCGATGGCGGACTCATCGCAGTGGATGCAAAAGGAAACATTGCCATGCCTTTCAATACTGAAGGAATGTACAGAGCTTGTAAATCTTCAAATGGAACAGAAGAGGTTTCTATTTATAAGTAGTGTTTCGACTTCGCTCAGCATTCTGTGCTTTGTGAATTAAGAGATTTTTCAAGAATAAATTTGGTCAAACGGAACTTGATTCCGTTTCGCATAAAAAAGCTACTTGTGCGATGCTGAATCAAGTTCAACATGATGTATTATATCTGAGACAATTCTGCGGAAGCGAAAAAAGAACAAATAAAATAATTCAAGAAAGAGTGAAAACTCCAAAAGCGTTCACATTGAGTGAAGTTCAAATGAAGCGATTTAAACATTTCTTCAAAAAAAAGCTATTTGTGAGATACTGAATCAAGTTCAGCATGACGGCTATATACGTGAAACATTTAGTGCATACAATAATAATGGATTCCTGCCTCCGCAGGAATGACAGTTTGTAAGGTTTATACAGACAAAAAAGCAACCGTAAGAAAAGTCTAAAAGCGCAGCGATCTAACATCTAATAGCAAAGCGGTCTGAGAGATTCCCGTTTTCACGGGAACGAGTCTTAAATAAAAGGCGCCTCAATAGGCAATACAGACACTGTACGTTGTTTTACGTCAAATCGATCTCCATTAGACAATACATGGATCGTCATATTTGCCATAGTCATTGGCGTACCTTCTTTCAACACCTTTTCGTTATTATGTGTTAAGGTTGATCCGTCAAAAACAATTACCATTCCCGAACCAATTACCGTACAATCGTTTCCGTTCTTAATAATCATTCCGGTATCTTCTGCCAGTCCAATTCCGATCAAATTAGGAAATTTAGCCACAGCTTCCGACTGACGACCAAAACGTCCTCTACGAATAAAATGTGTGTCAATAATCAATTCTGGAATCAAGTTCAATCCTTTGTACATGCGAACTGCACCTTTAATAAACGATTCCGAAGCGCTTCCGCCAGCAATCATTTCGTTTGCCATTGCCATGGCGCCAGCGCTCGTTCCTGCAATTACAAAGCCTTCCTCATTTCGGTATCGATCTGCCAAAATGGTATGAATCGTAGTTCCGCCAATTTTATCAGCAACTTTAGATTGATCTCCGCCAGAAAACATAATACAATTCGCAGTTTTAATCAATTCAATAGCAGTTATTTTTTCCGAATCTTCTTTGCTTCTAATATCTAAAACCGTCACATTTGTACAGCCTAACTTAAGAAAAGCGTCCAAATAATTCTCTCCAACTTCTACAGGAATACTAGAAGCCGTAGGAATTACAACAATCTTTGCATCTACACCACCAGCTTCTTCTACTACATGAAACAAAATTCCATCGTCAATAAAATCGAGTGTATACATTTCATCTTCCTCAACTCCTTTATCTTCATTTCCACCAATGGGAATTAATATTCCTTTAACCTGCTGCATGTTCTTGTGATTTTTTTGTGACTGCAAAAGTAAAATAAATTTCTATCTGTTACCCTTTTTTTACCGTAATCTTCCGCTAAGTCAATAGAATATGTAAAAGCACTTCCAAATCTGTGAAATTTTTCTATATTTATAACTGAACTTTTGACAACAAGGTTCACACTAACCAAGCAAACCAAACAGCACATGGAAATAAGAAGTATAAATGCAATGCGAGGACCAAACTATTGGTCCGTGAGAAGACACAAGTTAATCGTAATGGTACTAGATCTTCAAGAAATGGAAGAATACCCAACCAACAAAGTAGATGGTTTTGGAGATCGGTTAAAAGCAATGTTTCCTTCCATGTATTCACACCGATGCTCAGAAGGTTGTGAAGGCGGCTTTTTTATGCGTGTCGATGAGGGAACCTGGATGGGACACGTTATTGAGCATATTGCTTTAGAAATACAAACCTTGGCGGGAATGGACACTGGGTTCGGAAGAACGCGTGGTTATGGAGAAGAAGGCGTGTACAATGTCGTGTTCTCGTATATGGAAGAAAAAGTAGGGCGTTTTGCAGCAAAATCGGCAGTTCGTATTTGTGAAGCACTGATTTCTGGAGAAGCATACGATTTAGCAGAAGACATTCAAGAAATGCGCGAAATTCGTGAAGAAGAACGCTTAGGGCCAAGTACAGGTTCTATTGTAGAAGAAGCAGCAAGCAGAGGAATTCCATGGATTCGATTGAACAAATATTCATTATGTCAATTAGGATATGGAGCCAATCAAAAACGCATTCAGGCAACGGTAACGAGCGAGACTAGTAATATTGGTGTCGAAATTGCCTGCGATAAAGAAGATACAAAGTATTTACTAGAAAATGCCGAAGTAGAAGTGCCACGTGGAGATATTATTCGTAGAGAAAGAGGTTTGAAAGGTGCTTGTGATTATGTTGGATATCCGTTAGTTATAAAGCCAATAAATGGAAATCACGGACGTGGAATTACGGTTGATATCAATACGTATGAAGAAGCGTTAGTTGCATTTAAAGAAGCACAAGAAATATCGCGATCAGTCATCGTAGAAAAATTTATTACAGGAGAAGATTATCGTTTACTTGTAATCAATAATACATTAGTTGCTGCAGCAAAACGTACGCCTGCACATGTTGTTGGTGATGGAAAATCAACGATTCAAGAGTTAATCGATGAGGTAAACAAAGATGAACGTAGAGGTTATGGACACGAAAAAGTGTTGACCATGATCAAAGTGAACAACCTAACAAAAACATTAATTGCTGCCAAAGGATATACTTTAGAAACAGTCTTGGATAAAGACGAAGTAATGATCTTAAAGGATACAGCCAACCTAAGTACAGGTGGAACTGCCGAAGATGTAACTGATATTGTACATCCTGCAAATGTATTTATGGCAGAACGTATTTCTAAAATTATCGATTTAGATATTTGCGGAATTGACGTAATGACTTCTGATATAAGCAAACCACTTTCAGAAACTGGTGGCGCAGTTTTAGAAGTAAACGCAGGACCAGGATTTCGTATGCACTTAGCACCAACGCAAGGATTGCCAAGAAATGTGGCAGCTCCGGTAATAGATAAATTATTTCCTCCAGGATCAACCTCGCGTATTCCAATTATCGCAGTTACTGGAACCAATGGGAAAACAACGACAACCCGATTAATTGCCCACATTGCAAAAATGAAAGGATACAAAGTTGGGTATACGACAAGTGATGGTGTGTACATCCAGAATAGATTGTTAATGACAGGTGATTGCACAGGCCCGGCGAGTGCGGAATTTGTATTAAAAGATCCAACAGTCAATTTTGCAATTTTAGAATGTGCGCGTGGCGGATTGTTGCGAGCAGGTTTAGGATTTAAAAACTGTGATATCGGAATTGTAACCAATGTGGCTGCCGATCATTTAGGATTGAAAGGAATTCATACCGTAGAACAATTAGCAAGGGTAAAAGGTGTCATTCCAGAAACGGTATTGCCAGACGGAACAGCCATTTTAAACGCTGATGACGATTTGGTATACGCAATGCGTAAAAACGTAAATTGTAATGTGGCATTATTTTCGCTCGATGAAAACAATCCGCGAATCAAAGCCATGCAAAAACGTGGTGGAATTTCCGCAATCTATGAAAACGGATACATTACACTTTGTAGAGGTGAATGGAAAATGCGAATTATCAAAGCGGTAAATGTACCATTGACATTTGGTGGAAAAGCTACCTTTATGATTCAAAATGTATTGCCAGCGGTAATTACAGCATACTTAAAAGGATTTACTTTAGAAGACATGCGTGCAGCCTTAGAAACATTTATTCCGTCAGCTTCGCAAACGCCAGGACGTTTAAATCTGTTCAAGTTTAAAAACTTCCAAATTCTAGTTGATTATGCGCACAATCCAGCAGGAATGCGCGCTTTAAAACAATTTGTAGATAACTTAAATGCTTCTGTAAAAGTCGGAATCATCGCAGGAATTGGAGACAGACGTGTGGAAGATAATAACGAAATGGGCGGAATTGCAGCAGAAATGTTCGATGAAGTTATCATTCGTCAAGACAAACGCTTGCGCGGAAAAACGGAAGAAGAATTGATTAAAATGTTAGATGATGGTATTAAAATGAAAGATCCAAACAAGAAAACAACGATCATTCCATCTGAAAAAGAAGCGATTCTTCACGCAGTAAAAAATGCCAAACAAGGTGCATTAATTGTATTGTGTAGTGATGTAGTGCCAGATGCGCTCGATTTAGTGAAACAACTAAAAGAAGAAGAATCGAAAGATTTGTACAACTTTACAACTGACGACATCCCAAATTTAGGATAAAAGTAGTAACAACAATATTGTCAAATCGAGTACAATCGAGAAATTTAGCAAGCAATCATCTTCACTTGCATCTCGATCGTGCTCGATTTGATATTTTAGAACAGTATTAAAAATTAAAAACAGCACAGTAGGATGAAAAATTTTTGGGTATATTTTATTTTCATGATTTTTTCCTTGAGTGCTCAAGCTACTGTATGTACAGAACGGTTCATTACTGAAAATCATGTCAACTTGTATCTATGTCAAAATTATTCTAACTATAATGAAACAAGAACACTATTATTTGAAGCTAGAGTAAAGGTCTTGAATACTTACATTTCAGATCAAATAGAAAAATCACTTTTGCAATATAAAAAGTTTGAGATACAAATTTATGATGCTGTACTTACACATCCACACATAGAACTCACACAAGGAAAAAATGGATATTTTGTAAGTATATCTGGTTTTCCAACACTTGAAAAACTAGTGAGTATTGTTGATTATTTTTCAAAGCCAAATTGGCAACCTTTTATTGTAGGTGTTACTTCAAATACAAATAGTGATGTGGTAGCGGAACAAATAGTTGATTTCTACAAAGCGAATGCGCGTTCAATACCCTTTCCGAAAAACTCATTTTCTGTATGGAATCAAGATGATATATACCTAAAATATATGAATGATCGTTTACAGTATTACACAAACGAAACTTTGCTGCCTATTGAAGCAACTTCCTCCTTACCAGTTAAAATAAATGATCGCTTCCTTCTTTTTGAGCGCGGTATGATTTTTGTTTTAAAAGAACAGAAAATTAGTAAGAAGCTAAAAATTGACACACCAATTTCCGAAGATTATGATACCTATCAATATAATACTTGGGTAAATATCTGTAATGGTGGAGAACACAATTGGCATTACAGTTATTCATATACAGAAAACAGATTTTACAAGCGTTCATCATATAAAAATGACTAACTAATGTGCGTTTAACGTAAGAGTTAGATAGTTGTAGATTTGACAATATTTTGAGTTTAAATGTCGGATAATCAATTAATAGTTGTTGTGTATTTATGAACCATCAATACGTATATTTTTAATTTATATGTAAGAAGACTACTTTCGTTTCACTGAAAAAAGAACTATGAAATATTTTAGAGTATTAGTAATAGGATTACTTTTCACGCTTTACAATTGTACAAGTGATGACCAAAACATAGATGCAATAAACGTTACAGTAGACTTTGAAGTTATAGGTTGTGATGAAACGGCTTCTGGAGTGTATGTAGGAACAATTTCGTCAAACATAACGACTCCAATTACCTTTTCATTAGAATTGGGAGGCGATAGTAACATGTTTACTATTGATCCCGTAACAGGAGAAATTACCATAGCTACAAGTTTTGATGTAACAATAGTTGATTTAGAAGGCATATACGATCTTACAGTGGTAACGCTAAATTCTGATGGTACCATTAATGAAACCTATACAATTACAGTTACTATTTCCAATGATATTAATAATGACTTGTCAGCCGGTTTGTTAGGATATTATCCATTTTCAGGAAATGCGAATGATGAAAGTGGGAATAATAACCACGGAGTTGTGCATGGAGCTGCTTTAACTACAGATGGCGCAAATGCAAACGACAGCGCGTATCATTTTTCTAATAACAATTATATAAGTATTGAAAACGTAGCGGCTTTTGATGATTTAAGCGAATTTACACTTTCTGCTTGGGTACATCCAGATTTCTTAGATGTGCACAATAACATCATTTCTAAAGTAACTCCAAATAGAGATTTTAACTTACAACTTACAAATGTTGGGATAGATGCTCATTTTGCGGAAGGAACTACATACTACAGAGCCTGGTTTAATGATTATACCATAAGTTTAACTACTTGGACGCATATTGTTGCTACTTGGGATGGAACGAATTGGAAAATTTACATAAATGGAGATTTAGTAAAAGTATCTGCAGATTATGATGTGGAGCCATTATGGAATGGTGGTTATATGACTATTGGAAATTTATTGCCGAACTCTCATGAAGGTTTCAACGGAAAAATTGATGAGGTACGAATCTACAATCGTGTAATAACATCATGTGAAATAGACTATTTATCCGAAGCATATTCGATTAACTAAAAAGTGGAGCTTTGTATAAAACAATACAAAACCTGTAGTGAAGATAATTTTTTGTTACAGGTTTTTTATGTTAATTGCTTCATAATGTTAAAGTTCCTCTAAAAGCGAAAATATTTTTGCAGAGAAGAATTAAATTTGTTAAAATTTAATAAATGCTACGATTCATAATCCCCATTGTTCTAGTCTTCATTCTAGAATTATATACCTTCTTTTCTATTCGAACATTAACCAGTAATAAATTCATCCTTATCGGGTTTTGGGTTTTTACAATATTGGTTTACGGCATCTTTTTCTATCAATTGTTAGGTGCACAACGTGGAGGACGTTTCAGCATTTCTACAGGCTACGCAATTGCATTATTGCTTACGATGACCGTACCAAAACTATTCATATTTGTCACGTTATTTATAGAAGATATCTTTCGCTTTTTCGCAGGATTGTTTACCTATTTTCAACAAAACGGAACTGTTGCAGAAGCCATTCCTGGGAGAAGAAAATTTATAAGTCAATTGGCACTCGGAATTGCAGCAATACCCTTTGCAGGATTTTTATACGGAATTTTTAAAGGCAGATATGATTTTAGAGTGATCAAACATACCATGGTTTTTGACGATTTGCCAGCTGCTTTTGATGGCTTCACACTCACGCAAATTTCAGACATTCACTCGGGAAGTTTTGATAACAAAGAAAAAATTGAATATGCCGTCGATTTAATCAACAAGCAAAAAAGTGATGTCATTCTGTTTACGGGCGATATTGTAAATGCGGTTGCAGAAGAAATGTATCCGTGGATTGATACGTTTAAACGCTTAGAAGCAAAAGATGGTAAATATTCCGTGCTTGGAAATCATGATTATGGTTTTTATGCGTACGAAACCAGAAAAGAAATTCAGGAAAATCATAAAAAAATAGAAAAAGTACACGAAGCTATCGGTTTTAATTTATTGCAGAACGATAAAAAAACCTTAGAACGAAATGGTGAAAAACTACACATATTAGGTGTGGAAAATTGGGGTTCTTCGGGTCATTTCCCTAAAAAGGGAAGCTTAAAGCAAGCTACGGAGCAAGTGGAAAATGGAGAATTTAATATTTTGCTTTCGCATGATCCTTCACATTTTGATTATAAGGAAATGCAGTTTCCAAAAGATAAAAACGGAAAAGACATCATTCGTCCTACTGATATTATTGATGAATCTAACATTATCAACTTTGAGAAAAAAATACAACTCACCTTGGCTGGCCATACACATGGAATGCAATTCGGAATTGAAATTCCGTTTCTAAACTTTAAGTGGAGTCCCGTAAAATACAGGTATCCACGTTGGGCAGGTTTGTATGAAGAAGCTGGAAAATACTTGCATGTAAATCGCGGATTTGGCTTTTTAGCCTTTCCAGGACGTGTCGGAATTTGGCCAGAAATTACAGTGATAGAGTTGAAAAAACGCGAGAAAGTGGCATAATCGCAAGAAAATAGTACATTTGTAATAGCAGATTGCTAATTTTTGAGTTAAAAATATAGCAATTCAATAAAAATAAAAACATTCGCTTATGTCTAAATTTGGTGAATTAATTAGTGCAAACATTCCAATTCTGTTAGATTTTTATACAGAATGGAACGAGCAATCGAAAGCAATGCATGCTGTGTTACGTGATGTAGCGGCAGCCGTTGGCGATAGTGCTAAAGTTATAAAAATAGACGTGGATAAAAACAAGGAGTTGGCGGAAGCGTTGCGCGTAAAAGGACTTCCAACACTAATGATCTACAAAAGTGGAGAAATGGTGTGGAGACAAAGCGGCGAGCAAGATGCCAATACATTGATCGGATTAATTTCTGAACACGTTTAAAAAGGGATTCGTTCAAACGTATAACCTAATTCATGAAAGTGCTTCAATACTTTTGGAAGCGCGTATTGTAGTTTGTCATACGCCTTCAAACTGTCATGAAATACAATAATACTTCCTTTTTTTGCATTATCAATTACATTTGCAAGACATTTTTCGGGTGATAAACTTTCGTCAAAATCGCCACTCAACACATTCCACATAATAATTTTATAGCCTAACTTTTGAATTCTTTTAGAAAGTTGAGGTGTAATTTTTCCGTATGGCGGACGAAATAGGAGTGAAGTCGCTTCCGCAGAAGTAGCTAAAGTATGTGCTATTGTTTTTTGTGCAGCAATAGTATCTGTAATATATGTTGCTTTAGAAATCTTCCAGCCATTTACATGTTGTTGCGTATGGTTTCCAATCGCATGATTGCCTTTAACGAGTTGTTTAAAAATTTCTGGGTGTTTTTCTACATTATCGCCAATACAAAAAAAAGTAGCTTTTGCATTGTAGTAGGCAAGTTGTTCCAAAACCCATGGTGTCACTTCAGGAATTGGACCATCATCAAACGTAAGAAAGAGTTGTTTCTTAGAAACTGAAAACTCCCAAACTAGCGATGGAAATAACCATGTTGCGAGTTTGGGAGTTTTTGCAGTATACCACTTCATCAGTATAGAAATATAGTATTATTCTTAGTCTTCAAAAAGTGGTCTAAATTCTTCAATATATTCAAAGAAGATATTCATTTCTTTCTCTAAAAGTTCCTCTTGATTGTTGATTTCTAACAATCCTATTAAGCTTTTATACAGTTCAATATAGTCATAAATATCGTTTGCATCAACAATCAGTTGACTGGCTGGTACTTGCTTATAATATTCAAGATATTCAATATATTTTGTTTTGATAGTATTGTATTGCGCAATGGCTTTTTCGTCTTTTCCTATTTTAAAATATCCATCAATAAACGGTTCGTGCAATCTGTAATAATCAAAATATTTCACTGGCATTTTTTCAAAAACCAAATCAATTATAGTTTCAGCTTTTTCATTTTTGCCTTCTTTAATTAATTGTTCTACTAATTTTGCCAAATTCAATCGGTATGAAAAACTTTGACGACGCGTTTGCGGATCGTGATAAATAGCATCACTTCCAGAATTACCCCAATCCCATTTCATCACATTCTTGTACATCAGTTCAGAGTTTACGCGTCCAAGATCAACTCCGCCAGCAGCTTCAGTCTTAATAGGAACGAGTTTATACACTAAACCATCTAACTGAAGATAATCTTTCATCCAAAGATATTCGGCTGCGTCATAGCTTCCGCCAGTAAAGTAAATTGGACGTTCCCAATCGTTTTGGTTTAAGATATCGAGCATCATTAAGTTGTTCTTATAAATCGCTGATCTAGGCAACTCAATGTCGATATAATCTACCATTTTGTCATGATCTTTTGGGTCTACATATTTCTTTGCATTTTCCTTATTTACAGGAATGCGTATTTTATACACAGGATAATACACAGAACTTCGTTGGCTGTCTGGTAGCTTTCTCTCAAAATCATACACATTATCTGCTAAATAGCCATACTTTGTTTCTTTCGCATCATCCAAAACCCAACTCATAAAGCGGTCTAATTCCCAAACAGCTTCTTCGTCAAATCTAGGATTTGGTGCGTAGCGCATAAAATTTCGGGTTCCATGTTTATATTTGTCATGCGTCATTTCTGATGGAACAGCTTCACTCTTATATGCTTTTCGCTTCATTTGATCAATGTACCAATCAGTTCCTAATAAACTCGTGTTTATAGTTCGTACATCTGTTCTATATTCTTCTACATCTTGTGCGTACCAAAGTGCAAATGTATCATTGTCACCAATAGTGAAAATCATAGCGCCCATATCTTCATGAATAGAATTCAAATAGGCTTTTGCTGTTGATTGTGCTGTGTAGCGATTCGATCGATCGTGATCGTCCCAGTTTTGACTTGCCATTAATACAGGAACTGCCAACAATGCAATAACGGTAAATGAAGCTGCTACTGCGGTTCTATTGGCAACGTAATCTTTTACGGTATCATACAGTGCATACACACCATAGCCAATCCAAATGGCAAACACATAGAACGAACCAACTAAGGCATAATCACGTTCTCTGGGTTCATAAGGACGTTCGTTTAGGTAGAGTTTTAAAGCCAATCCTGTAAACATAAAGAATACAAATAAGATCCAAAACTGTTTTTGCCCTTTGGTTAATAAAAAGACAAACCCAAAAATTCCAAAAAGCAACGGTAAAAAGTAATATGTATTTCGTGCTTTGTTATTTAATACTTCTGATGGAAGATTTTGTTGCGATTTCCCTAAATGCAATTCGTCAATAAAATCAATTCCACTTAACCAGTTTCCATGATTGTCTAATTTTCCTTGAATATCGTCTTGTCTTCCGACAAAATTCCACATAAAATAGCGCCAATACATGTAGCCCATTTGATAGTTGATTAAATAATCAACATTTTGAAGAAATGTTGGTGGTTCCACTATAATAAGATCTCCTTTAATATAGCGTATAAATTTCTCTGCTGAAAGTTGTTTGTTTTTTATATCCATTCTAATGGTGTCCACCATTTTTACAGCTATTGGATCTTTGCTATATCTCGGATTTATCTTAAAATCGAGTAATCCACTGAAATTCATGTAATTTTCGGCATGTTCCGAACTCCACATTCGTGGGAGAAAACCTCTGTGATTTCTATCGGAATTCTGTTTTGCACCTTTCCATTCGTTTACGATTATGTATTTTCCTAACGTATAATCGCGTTCGTATTTAGGTTTGTCGTCCACATACGGTTCTTCTGCGTCAAGTGTACTATAAGAATCAGTATACATTGGTCCGTACAACAAATGTGTTTCCGGATATTGTTCTAAATTATAATAGGCTAATAATGAACGCGCATCCGAAGGATTATTTTCATTAATAATCGTATTTGCGTTTGCACGAATTGGAATCATTAACCAAGTAGAAAATCCAATCAAAATGAACACGGTACATAAAATAATAGTATTTATGATTGGTAAGTTTTTCTTTCGAGTATAATTTAATCCATAATAAAAAGCGCCAATTATGAGCAATGCAGCTATAATTGAACCTGAATTGAAAGGCATTCCAAACGTATTTACAAAAAATACTTCTAAGTATCCAAACAGACGTAAAGAGTTTGGTAGTAATAATTTAAAGATAAATAATAGCACTCCAACAGAAACGACATTGGCAATGATAAAATTTTGAACGGTTACGACTTTATAATTCTTAAAGAAATAAATCATTCCAATAGCAGGAATGGTTAATAATCCCATAAAATGCACTCCAAAAGAGAGTCCTACGACCAATGAAATTAAAATAAGCCATTTATTTCCA
>NZ_JBGCDL010000007.1:0-4731 GCF_045105435.1 Kordia sp.
TGCGGCAATAAAGGCTTGGTCAATTTCCATACTAAATGGCATAAATTTATATAGTAATGAGAAAATACCTAATACTATTATTACATCATGAAATACAGCCACGACTGCACCAGTTGAGAATTGCCATCTTTTAAAACGAAATAAGATATATAAGAATACAACAACTAACGAACCTAATACTGCCCAGAATGATGCTTTTTTAATATCATCCGCAATGGTTGGCCCTACTTTGATCGATTTCATAATTCCTTCTTTCTTACCTTCGGCACCATCTACAAAATCTTCGTAGCTGATTCCTTTTGTTAAGTAAGACGCTAAACCTGTATGCAGTTTCGCTTTAATTTGATCGTCAATTTCTGTCCCTGTTTCGTTTACTTTATAGTTTGTAGTAATCTTTAACTGATTTTCTCCACCAAAAGTTTTTACTTCTAATGAAACCGCGTTTTCACCATCTACAAATACTGTATTTAATGCTTTTTTGACATCTTGTGGACTTACTGCCTTTTCAAAACGTACTTGGAATGAACGTCCTCCAACAAAATCAACTCCTTGGTTTAATCCGCTTCCAAGTGTAATTGACCATAAACCTACAGCGATAATTAATCCTGAAATGATATATGCAATTTTACGCTTCTTTAAGAACTCTACATTCATGTTTCTGAATAAGTTCTTTGTAGCTCCTGTAGAGAAGTCTAACTTTTTCCCTTTAGCAACATACCAATCAATTAATAATCTTGTGATAAAGATTGCTGTAAATAATGAGGTTGCGATACCTATTAATAAAGTAGTTGCAAAACCTTTAATTGGTCCTGTTCCGAATAAGAATAAGATTAAAGCCGTTAAACCTGTTGTAATATTCGCATCAAAGATAGAAGACATAGCTCCTTTCCAGCTAAATGCATGCGAGATTGATTCTTGTAAAGTTCTTCCTTTGGCAAGTTCTTCTCGAACTCTTTCAAATAAAAGTACGTTTGCATCCACCGACATACCAATGGTTAATACGATACCTGCAATTCCTGGTAAAGTTAATACCGCTCCTAAGTTGGCCAATACACCAAATATTAATAAGATGTTAAACGCTAAGGCAACATCTGCAAAAAGTCCTGCTCTACCGTAGTAGAATACCATCCATACCAATACTAATATTAAGGCAATTAAGAACGACATTAAACCGCTATCAATTGCTTCTTGACCTAATGATGGTCCAACTACTTCCGATTGTAAGATTTCTGCTTGAGCAGGTAATTTACCAGCTCTTAATACGTTTGCTAAATCCTGCGCTTCTTCAATTGAAAAATCACCAGAAATTTCAGTGTTTCCTCCAGAAATTGCTCCACTTGTTACTCTTGGCGCTGAGTATACAATATTATCTAATACTACTGCAATGTTTCCGTTTTTACCATGTACTTCACCTGTTAGTTTTTCCCATTGCTTTGAACCAATTCCGTTCATTTGCATGGTAACATTTGGCTTGTTATCATTTCCGTAGCTTTGTGCTGCTGCATCAACTACGTCACCTTTCATTTGTGGTGCTGCATCTTTTCCTACACGCTTTCCTTTTAATGCGTATAAGTCAATTGTACCATCAGGGTTTACTTTTTTCCCAAAAGCAAAACGTACCGTACGTAATTCTGCTGGCACTACTTGCTTTAATATTGGATCTGATAATAACTTAAGTACTTCTTCTCTGTCTTCTGCTTTAGCTGTTGCAATAACACCACCACTTTGTCCTGGACCAGTTAAAGGCTTTATTTTATCAAATAAAGGTTTTATAATACTTACTGAATCGTTTTTAGGAGTTGTCAATGCTTCTACATCGTCTTCACCTTCTTGATCTTGAGTTGTTGCTGCTATCTTTGTAGCAAACTCAGGAAGTTCTTTTAACTTTTCATCAGCTAAAAATAAATACTGTAGTAATGCTTGCTTGTCATTATTTGTTTTCCAAAATTCTAACTCGGCTGTTGTTTGTAATAATTTTTCAATACGAATTACATCTTTCGCTCCTGGCAATTCAATTAAGATACGTGCAGAAGTTCCTAAACGCTGAATGTTTGGTTGTGTAACACCAAATTGATCAATACGTTTGTTTAATACTTCTTTGGCAGATACAACTGATTGATCTATCTTTTTTCTGATGACATTTTGAACAATATCATCTGCTGTGTTGTACGTGTCTTTTTTTAGTTCATCCTGCAAAGATGCTGTATAGAATAGATCTGGATCTGCTAATTTTAATCCTTCAGGTTTTAACTCATCAAAAGCTCTAAAGAAAGATTCTACGTAATCTTCTTGCGCATCTTTTTGTAGTTCATTTGCTCTTTCCAATGCTTTGTTGAACGTTTCTCCATCTTTTTTCCCTACCATTCCTTTAAGAATGTCTCCTACCGAGATTTGAAGAATTACGTTGATTCCACCTTTAAGGTCTAACCCTTTGTTTAGTTCTTTTTCTTTGGCTTCACTATATGTAAATTTTGTGAATCCGAAGTTAATAGGCTCTTTTCTATCTATAGAGTCTAAGTATGATTTTTCAACGAGACTTCTTGCGTCTGCGATGTCCTTTATTTTTGAACCTTCTGTGCTTGGCACTTGCGATATAGCGAAGGTTTTTGCGTCGTTTTCAATTTTATTCGTGATAAATGTAAATGATAATTGGTAAATACTTACCAATCCGAATAAAATCGCAAATAATTTTACGAGTCCTTTGTTCTGCATTATTCAGTGTTTTTGGTCAAATTTTTAAACGGGCAACTATATAATTTCGCTCGTAATTTGACAATTATTTTGTTTGTGATTTGATTGTGATTTTGAGTGCTTTTAGATCGTATCAAAAAAACACTATTTAGCATGTCTATTTTCTATTCTGAATAGATTTTTTACACAAGCTACAATGAAATACTTTTACAAAAAGCATTAAAGTGTATTGCTAAAATTTATGAAAGTGTAGTTGTAAAAGGTCCTGCGCGAACATCAGGAATTTCGTAAGATATGTTTTCTTTAAGAATTGTTGTATAGCCAGATTCGGTATACATTCTGGCAATTAAACTTGTATTAAAATCTCCCGTAATGAGCGAATTGGCTTTCGCAAATGAATTTGGTGTTGGAGATTTATCGTATTCTTTTTGTAAATCTAAAATGTACTTTCCGTGCGTTCCATCAAAAGAATCGGAAGTCGTTTGTAGTTCATAAACATCTAGTTCGTAACTGTCAAGACTGGCAAACTCTTGATAATTTACCGTATTATTTTCCGTTGGCGATGCTGGAAACTTATCTTTGGACGCAATGCCTTTTTCGATTAAAAGTTTTTTAACCGACGCTGCATTTTCATTACTGTAATAAGCTATTGTAAGTGTATTGTCTGCTTGCTTGCGTACTTGAATATTGGCAACACCTAAATCTTCTAGCTGTAATTTGATTGCCTCAATTACTTCTTCTGTATTTGAAGAAACCGTTGCACTACCCGAAAATTGAAGTTCAATTTGTTGGTTAGGCACAGGCGTTTGCTCTTGGTAAAAACCAAGCAACGTAATAAAGAGTATTAAAGCACTAAAATACTTTTTTGCAATCATGCGCCAAATATAAAGATTATGACTACATTATTGCAGTCTTTTTACATTTTATTTTACTTTAAGTAGTTGAATTTTATTGTCCTGCTTATAAATGGCTTACTTTTTAGACTCTGTTTCTTTTACAACTTCTATTTTTACAATTTCCACTTTTGGAACATTTCCTGAGCGAATTGCCGCTGCTAAGATTGCCGCTTCTTCTCTGTTTAAGTTTGACGAAATTTCCGAATTTCCGCCTGAAATTCCTCCACTAAGCACAGATGGCGCACTATAAACAATATTATCAACGACAACAGCGATATTTCCATGGGTTTGATGCACATGCGTTGTCAATTCTTCCCAAATTTTAGCGCCTTCTTCATTTTTTTTAATGTTTATAAGATAGGAGTCATTATAATTTGATTCTGTAACACTTACGTCAATTACATAACTACCATCTATAGGCGCCTTGTTTTCAGCATTTACATATACGGCATATAGCTCATGATTACCTCTGTCTTTTTCCTTTCCTAGTAAAAACTTAATTTTCCTTTTTAGCTTACTCACAAAAAATGGTTCCTTTTGCAATACTGTTTTAGTTACTTTCGCCATATTTTCCTCAGGAAAAACTGCAAAAATTGACATATTACTATTGTCTATTATATTTATTCCTAAAACAGTATCCATACTTTCTATTTCTGCAGATGTTTGCGTCAACAATTCATCTTTTTGCAATTCGCTTGCATATATTTTTCGTAATTCTTGATAGATGACTGCTTTATCATTACATACTTCAAAAAATTCTAGTTTTCCTGAAACCGAAAAAGCTTTTTCAAAAGTCTGCGGTTTTATATTCCCTTCATAATTAAAGGTGATTTTTTGATCTTCCTGTTCTGTAATGCTAATATTTTTTGCTCCAACCGATTCCAAACGTTTTTGAATGTTTACAATACCACGTTTTTTTTCACCTTCGGATACATTGGTATCAACAATTTTTAATTGAATATTTGTCGTGGGCAATTTTGGCGGCTTCTCACAAGCAGTTATTGTATAAAAAAGAATGATACCTAATGAATAAAGCGTATAATTTTTGAACATAGCGATTGTTAAGTTTTAAGAGACTAAAAAAGGCTACAATGTGTGTTGTAGCCTCTTTTATATTTTGTGATATGGTTTACATACCTTTCAT
>NZ_JBGCDL010000008.1:0-13798 GCF_045105435.1 Kordia sp.
CGAAGTAAGTTGTCCTATTGAAGATTTAACCGAAAACGAATCGGTTGACGCAAATGAGTTTGCAGAGAAGTTTATTCGTGCAATACAAATTGCTAAAACAGAAGCGTAGCGCGCTGTGACGCATAATAAAGGAATTATGAACGGAATTGACGCCGTAGTGCTAGCTACTGGAAACGATTTTAGAGCTATTGAAGCCGGAATTCATGCCTACGCAGCCAAAGATGGACGTTATTCGAGCTTAACACATGCCGAAGTTGTAGATGGTATGTTTAAGTTTTGGATTGAAATTCCATTGTCTTTAGGAACTGTTGGCGGCTTAACCTCTTTACATCCGTTGGTAAAATTAGCACTAGAAATGTTAGGAAAACCAAATGCTAAAGAATTAATGCAGATTGTAGCCGTTGCCGGATTGGCACAAAACTTTGCCGCTGTCCGTTCGTTAGTAACCACTGGGATTCAAAAAGGACACATGAAAATGCACTTGATTAATATTTTGAATCAGTTGGAAGCTACGGATGCTGAAAAAGTACATTTTGTCAATTATTTTAAAGATAAAACAGTTACACACAGTGCTGTAGTGAATGCATTTACAGCCTATAAATCGCAACATGCCTAATGAATTTTTATAGCAACGGAAAGTTATTACTATCAGGTGAATATGTCGTATTGGATGGCGCCAAAGCATTGGCAGTTCCTACGAAATACGGACAATCACTTACCGTTACTCCTATTGACTTACCAAATCCGATTGAACCTCCAAAACTCGTTTGGAAAAGCTACGATTTTAGAGATATTATCTGGTATCAGCGTTCTTTTGAAATAGATTCTTTTCGCAATAAAGGTAGCCATACTGATGCTGTAAGTCAGACCTTGCATGGTATTTTACAAGAAGCCAAGCGTTTGAATCCTACATTTTTAAATGGAGAAAGCAGCTTTGAAGTACAAACGACCTTGAGTTTTCCTCAAAATTGGGGATTAGGCTCTTCTTCTACCTTAATTCATAACATTGCACTTTGGGCAAATGTAAATCCGTACACACTTCTTTGGAATGCTTTTAAAGGAAGTGGTTATGATATTGCTTGCGCGAAACACAACTCGCCAATCATTTACGAGCTGCAACAACAAGCACCAAAAGTGACTGAAGTCGATTTTTTACCTTCGTTTAGCAATCAGTTGTACTTTGTACATTTAAACAAAAAACAAAACAGCAGAAACGCTATTGAAAGTTATACTGCCCGAAAAGGCACCATTGCGAACGAGATAAAGGTGATCAATGCAATTACTATTGAAATGACTAAAACAAATTCACTAGTCGATTTTGAATTGCTTTTGAAAGAACACGAACAGTTGATTGCAGATATTATTCAAGAAACACCTGTACAAGAACGTTTGTTTGCCGATTATTTTGGTCAAATTAAAAGTTTAGGTGCTTGGGGCGGCGATTTTGTTTTAGCCACAGGAAATGATGATACCGAAGCTTATTTTGAAGCAAAAGGCTATGAAACTGTGATTCCTTTTGATGAGATGATACTTTCTGAACCCAATACAGATTCTCAAATTTAAAAAACTCTAAAAAATATATTCCATAAAAAAACCTGTGAAGTTAGTTTCACAGGTTTTTTTATCATTCTATATTTAGAATGTGATCTTTTGCTATTAAAGCTTAATAGAAAATACCTCTGTTATCTTCAATCTCTGAAGTACTCTTCAGTGCACTGAATACAGAAGTTGCAGCATTTGTAGCTCTTTGCGCTCTTAATGCATTACTTTCTGCTAAGTATGTTTCTTTTGCTGGTGCAGGCGCTTTCGTTACAATTTGAATCATGTACACTCCATATTTTCCTGCGATTAATTTTGAAGTATCGCCTTCATTTAATGCAAAAGCAGTTCCTACTACTCTTTGCTCTTGTCCTGCTCCTGGAATAACTGGAGATTTCATTGATAACGAAGTTGCTTTTGCTTCTGGTTTTCCTGCTGCTGCTGCTAAAGCTGCCAACGTTGTATGTGAAGCATATTTTGATTTGATTATTTCAGCTTTTTTCTCGTTTCTAAGTACTGGCAATGCTCGTGCAGATGCTTCTGGAATTGAAGAAAGTCCTGCTGGATTTTTAGCAGTTAATTGTACTACAAGAGATCCTGTACTTAAAGAAACACGATTTACGTCACCAACTTTTGTATCGTCTTTAAATGCCCAACGAATAGCTTCACGTTGTTCTGGCATACCTGCTATTTTTGCATCTAAGATTTTGATACTTTTTACAGGTTTTACTTCGTAACCTTTTTCTTTTGCGATGTCAACAAAAGCAGTTGAAGATTTACTTGCATCTGATTCAAATTTAGATGACACTGTAAATAAATCTTTCAATGTTTGCTCTGTTACTTCTACCTGCTTATTGATCGTTGCTAGTTTTATAGCTTTCTGTACGTTTTTTTGATCTTCAATTTCAATAATATGGAAACCAATAGGTGTTTCAACAACATCGATTGTTCCAATTTCTTTTTCGTATGCAAAAGCCTTAAAATTTGGTGTTAGCTTTTGTGCGCTACCAGCATTGAACCAAGCTAAATCTCCACCTTGTGCTGCAGAAGTATCATCTGACATTTCTTTTGCGATGTCGGCAAATTTAGATTTGTCTCTTTTTACGATTTTTAAAATACTGTCTGCTTGTGCTTTCGCTTGTTCTTTTGTTTTTTCTAAATTTGGTGCAGCTCCTGCAGAACCAGCATAACGAAGTAAGATATGTCTTGTTTTTACAGAATCTGGCAATTGTTTTGTATCTAACAATCTAGAAATTTTGTATTGCGTTCCTGCTTTATAAGGTCCGTACACATCTCCAACTTCCATAGCCATCATATCTGCTGCTGCTGCTTTAGGCAATAGACTTGCGTATGTGAATCTTTCTAATTCGTTTGTTTCTGTGTTTACATTAGCATAGACAGTTGCATCCTCAGCTTCAGCAAAACCTTTTTTGAAGTCTGCTACTGTTTTCTTCGCTAATTCTTCATCAGATTTTGATGGTGCTTCAGGGAAGAATACATATTGAATGTCTCTTGATTCTTTTGCTTGGAATGAAGACTTGTGCTTGTTGATATAGTTTTGAACATCACTATTTTTAACTTCAGCAGCTTTATCTTCAATAGAAGTGTAAGGAATGTATACATACTTGAACGTTACTTTATCGTTTTCCGCTCTGTATGCAAGCTCTCCTTCTTTTACCGTAACAATTGAACCTGCTTTTACCAAGTTGTTGTATAAGGCTTTTTTAGCTTCTATGATTGTAGATCTTTCTCTACGTAGCCATTCTTGGTATTTAGCCATGCTTTCTGGAGACACATTTTTTGTAGCTTCAAGATTGTCTATATATTCTTTTAGTTTTGCTTCTACGAATACACCAGATTCATCTTGGAACAACTGGCTACCTGTAATGCCTGGGCTTGCCACTATAAGATTCCAAAGTTGGTCTTTTTCGATTGTGATTCCCAATTCATCTAATTGTTGTGTAACTAATAGATTATTTACTTCTCTGTCCCAAAGTCCGCCTACGACTTGCATCGTACTTTGACTAGATCCGTAAATACCTTTAGCATATTTTACTTGGGCTTCGAATTGGTCGTAAGGAATCCCTTCTCCATTTACAGTTCCTATTTCTGTTGGTCGTTTTTCTCCTCCGCCATTGTTGTTGAACACGTCAGATATTACGAAAGCAAAAAGCGCCAATCCGATGATTAGGATTAGTACTAATGTACGTTGTCTAATTTTTGCAAGAATTGCCATTTATCTTCAATTTTATGAAATTCAGTGGGCGAAAATACAATTTCCTACTAAATAATAAAAGAAGAACCGCGTATTAATTCGTTAATTTTAGGGATTTTAATCTTCAGAGAGAATTTGAAGTTGAATTGTATCGATTTTAGTACTGGATACTTCGACGATTGTAAACTTTAAATTATTGATGATGATGACTTCATCTTTCTGCGGAATTTCCTCAGTTTCACCAACAATTAAGCCACCTATAGTCTCGTAATTTTCACTTTCAGGAAGATGCAGTTTATAGGTTTCATTGATATAATCAACTTCCAAACGCGCAGAAAATAAATATTCGTATTCACCAATGCGCTTTTCGAGTAATTCTGTAACATCATGCTCATCTTCTATTTCTCCAAATAGTTCTTCAACAATATCTTCTATAGTGGCAATTCCGGAAGTTCCGCCATATTCATCTAAGACTACAGCAATACTTTTTCGCTTTTTTGTCAATACATTTAACACATCGTTTGCCAACATTGCTTCGGGCACAAATACAACAGGCAAGACAATGCTTCGAATGGTTTTTGGCTTTTTGAAAAGTTCAAAAGAATGTACGTATCCGATGATATCGTCAATTGTATTTTTATAGACTAATACTTTAGAATAGCCTGTTTCTGAGAAGAGTTTGGTAAGGTTTTGCGTTGTTTCGCGAAGTTCTATTGCTACAATTTCCGTTCTAGGAATCATTACTTCACGTGTTTTTACCGCAGAAAATTCTAATGCATTTTGAAATATTTGAATTTCAGAATCTACATCTTCATCATGATGTCCAGCTTCCATTTGCTCTGAAATGTAATCACCAAGTTCCACTTTACTAAATTCGAGTTGCACCTCATCACCTTCTGTTTTGAAGAATTTTTTTAGGACAACATTCGAAATCCACATGATAAATTCAGAAATCAACCAAAACAATTGATAGAAGATGTATGCGGGAATCGCTAAAAATTTAAGCAAGTTGTTTGCGTAGATTTGAAAGAACACTTTTGGCAAAAATTCTGCTGTTACTAATATGACTAAAGTAGAGACAATGGTTTGAAACAGCAGTTCATAGTCAACCGTTATGTATTGGTTGAGCCATGGCGCTTCGCGAACCCATTGCGTGATCAAATCGCCCATAAAAAACCCATAAATTACAAGTGCTATGTTGTTTCCAACGAGCATCGTAGCAATAAATTTTGAAGGTTTTAGTGTAAGTCGCCTCAAGACTTTGGCAAGAATTCCATCTTGCTTTTTTTCTAATTCGATGTGAATTTTGTTCGCGGAGACGTACGCGATTTCCATACCTGAAAAGAACGCTGAAAACAGTAATGCCGTTATTATAATGAGCAACTGTACTTCCATTTATTTGTCTTTTTTGTAGTCTTCAAATTTTTTCTCGTAGAATCTTCTAAAGAAAAACATGAATAGTGAAATTACTGCAAATCCGACAAACATGTAATCAATTTTCCCTTCGCTATTCCACGCTTCAATTACTTTGTAAATAGATAACGCAGCTACGATAAGGTATAGAAATTTAGTGTAGTTTAAGACTTTCACAGTGGTTTGATTTTTGTTAGATTATTGAGCTTTTATTTATCTTTTTCGTCAATAGGAATAGAACTATCATAGATTTCGTGCGCATCAATTATAGTAAGATTCTTGTTGAAATCGATTCCGTTGGTTCCTTGGATTAACACACCATATTCGCCACTCATTTTGAATTCTCCTTCTGTAAAAATCCATTCTTTATCTTGATCCCAATACAATTGTGGCGCTTCTAATATGTTTCCATCGTGTGTTTTTAACACTACATTTCCCTGTAAATCTACTAATCTTGTGTCACTATACAAAATAGCATAGTCAGAAGTTACCACACTTTTATTATTATCATCATCAAAAAACTCAAGAACAATTCCTTTAGGAAACTCCATGAAAGGAAATTTTTGATTGGAAAAATCTTTGTTGTACGGACTTCGTAAGGTAGATTTTACTTTTCCGGAATCGGTATACACTAAAAACATATTTTCGGCTTCACCGACAGGAAAACGTTTGTTATAGGAAAGTTTTTGAATTTCGCTATAGTTGTCCTGACATGAAAAAAGCATTGTCACAATAAATATTGTGACAATGCTTTGTAATATATGTTTTTTATGTAATTTCATTAATTATAGGTTTGGAATTCTTACGCTTCCACCGATCCAGCAGTTTAAAGGAATTGACGCTCCACTTTTTAATCCTCTACTGAATACATCTGCTTTACTTGGCGCAGATTTCATGTATGAATCTACTGTTCTGTTAGCAATACTTTTTAAAGAAGGATCAACTTGACCCGCTTTTCTTGCCATTTCAGCAGCTTTCCAATATCCAGCTCTTTTTGTGAATTCGTCTTTTCCACACTGGTTTACACTTGAAGCATATAGTTGTGCAATTTTTAAATACGCTCCACCTAATGATGGATTGTTTTTTACCGCATCTAAGTAATACTTTCTAGCTTTTGATTTTTGACCTCTTTTCTTTGCTTTGCTCGCAATTTTATAAAGTAATCTTGCTTTTTTGATCGGATCTTTCTCCATGTCTAACGACTGGTTCAAGTACTCTTCAGCTCTTGTTAAGTTTCCTTTTCTTTCGTAGATTCCAGCTAAGTATCTTTTTGAGTTTGCAGATGGCTCTAATGCATCTACCGCTTCAACTAACTCTACGAATAATGGATCTTCATCACATCCTTTTGCATCTAATCTTCCAGCAGCTCTTTTTAACCAAAGTGAATTGCTTCTGTTTGCATCAAAATTCTTTCTAAATAAAGGAATTAACGTTTCACAAGTTGATACTTTTTCTATCAATGCTTCCATGTTTCCTGAGAAAATTGCTATTGCTTTGATATTTGTATCTGCTACTTTTTCTTTTCTTTTTTCTTTTGACGTCAACTCTTGTCCTGATTCTTTTTTAGCGATCAGTTCATTTTTAGTTTTCGCTAATCTTTCACTTTCAGATTCAAATTTTTCAGTTAACTCTTCAAACTTCTGAATTAGGTTTTCTAACAAAACTCCTGAATCGCCTGTTTGATACATGCTGTAGTATAATTCGAAATACTGGTATAATGATTTTGGATTTTTGAAGTTTACCAAATCTGTTTTGAATGCTTCATCAAATACATCATACTGACTTTTTACGTCACCTATTTTGTAATCAACCATTAACGTTCCTATATCTCCTAATACATCTCCTTTTTTTGTTTTTGCAGGAACGTTTGCAATTCTATCTCTATATAATTTTATTAACTCTTCTGCTACAGCTTTTTTATCTGTTGCTTTTTTAAGTTTTGCTTTATAGATTCTTTCACCGTAAGCGTATATTGCTGAACTAACAGAGGGACAATCTGTTCTTAGTTCATTTAACTGTGTTTCCGCTTCTGCATAGTTTTTCGCTTTTGCATTTTCAGCAAATAGAGACAACTTCGTCTTACAATCCTGTGCATTTAAAGTTGTGAAGCTCGTTACCGCAAACAACCCTGCAACCAATAATGTAATAGTCTTCTTCATTTGTTTAATATTTATCGATTAATTGTATTTTCTTTTTATGAACCATCTATCGTTTAATGATAGACTTAAGTGGAAGTTCACGTAATTTTCTTTGATCAATCCTGAGTTTACTGTTCCTCTTTTTCCGAACTCTACACCTAGGTTTATATTTGATAATGATCTCGCCACTGGTAGTCCTACTCCAAAAGATATGCCAAAATCGTTTATAGCCTCATCACGAACCATAATTCCTGTGTTCTCATAACGAACTCCAGCTCTATATGTTACTCTTTCCCAGTAATTTGTAAATGAATTATATTTTGGAATATAAAATCCTCCAGCAGCTATTTTTGAACCGTTGTCGTAATTTACATTTTCAATGGTTGTGAGTCCATTTCCAAAATCACTATTGTTTTGCAGTGTATATTCTGCACCTGCAAACCACTTATTTCTTTCACCGATTCCAGCTCCGAAAGCAATTTTTGATGGCAAAACTAAATCAGTTTTTGTTCTATCTCCTAAATCCACTTGATCTACTTGTCCAGGACTTACAATTTCTCCACCATTTCCAGTAACATTCAACGCTGTTAATACGCGCGAATTTTTTGAAGTTAAATCTGATTGCGGTGAAAATGTAAGTGATGTTGTTAACGAGAGTTTATCATTAAATTTCGTTACATAATTAGCTCCTAAATTATAACTTAGTCCACTTAACCTTGATTCGTCTCTTGAACGAGTTCCGTAATTTAAGGTTCTAAAAAACAAACCACTGTCTGTTAGTTCTCCCAAAAACTCGGTATTTTGGTTTTCAATAGTTCCGAAGTTGTAGTTTACTGTTCCTCCAACAGATAAACCTTTCATAATTTTATATCCTAAAGAAAGGAATACGGAGTTTAAACCTCCTTCACCTTCATATTGAGCAAACTTGAATGGTGCAGAAGCAATTCCTGTTTCACCTATTCCCTCAAAATTGTATCCAACCGACGTGAGTGGCATTATACCAAAACCAACTCCCATTTTACTTGAAATCGGAAAAGCCACAGCGAGGTAGTCTAACGCAGTTGATGAACCTTTATCGGTTCCTGCATCACTTTTTAATCGCAATTGGCTATAACTAGCTCCAAGTGTGTATGTCGTAAATTTTAAATTCCCATACGCTGCTGGGTTCTGTAAATTGATATGAATACTATCTGAATAGATACTCATCCCTCCCATACTTCTGTTTTCTGTTGTCCCTTTAAACTTTAAATCGCCAATTCCGAGGAAAGAATACGGGGAAGACGTTCCTTGTTGTGCTATACTACTTTGGCAGATAAACAACAAAATTAATAATCCTAAAAACTTTCTAATCATTATATCTATTATATTCTAAAACATTATTCAATCCTTGTAACAAGAATTTTGAATTCGCAAATATGGTATTTTTTAACCTTTTAGCCAAGAAATTAGTGTCGCCGCCTGTTAAAATAACTGTTAAATGTTCAAATTGTTCTTTATAACGTTCAATTATCCCATCAATTTCGGTGATTACTCCTACGCTGACTCCAGAATGAATAGCAGTTTCTGTAGAGTCGCCAATGTAACTTTCTGGCATTTTGGGTGCTAATAATGGGAGATTTGCTGTTAGTAGATTTAATGTTTTATATCGAAGTTGCAATCCTGGTGAAATTCCACCTCCAAGATATACTTCTTTATTTGTTTTAAAATCATACGTTATACAAGTTCCTGCATCAATGACAAGCACGTTTTGCTTTGGGTATTGCGTTACGGCAGCCACGACCAATGCAATTCTATCAACACCTAAAGTTTCTGGCGTTGCGTAATTGTTTTGAAACGGAACCTTTGTTTTGTGTGTTAGTGTATGGACTTTGATATGAAGTGTTTTTAAAAATGCTTTCGTATCATTACTCAACTTTGTCACTGATGAAGTGATCATTTTATCAATATCAGCATACTCTTTTAAAATTTTTTTAATTTTTTTTTGAAACAGTTCTTTTTTGAAACTTTCATGCGATAGCATTTTATCTTCTTGAAAAACAGCCACTTTTACGTATGTATTTCCTGCGTCTACTATTAAATTCATTGATGGTTTTTAGAGATTGCTAATTTAAGAAACGTTTTTTTTTCAAAATAGTTTTGTCAAGTTTAAAAAACTCTTATATTTGCATCCGCATTTGACACTGGTGCCTTAGCTCAGTTGGTAGAGCAAAGGACTGAAAATCCTTGTGTCCCTGGTTCGATTCCTGGAGGCACCACTAATAAAATGTATTTTAAAAATCTCAACAGCAATGTTGAGATTTTTTATTTCTACACTTTTGGTACTTTTAAAAAGTAAGGCATTCCCATAAATACTTATCATTCCATTTTAGTAATTTTAATGCTAACTCTTAATTTTAAATTATGAAAAAAAGAACTTTGAAACCACTAAAGTTAAACAAAAAGCAAATCACAAACCTAAGTCTTGAATCGTTAAAAGGAGGAAACACACAATATTTCCATTGTGCTAGTATTTATTGCTGGGAACAACCTAAAACAGGCGTTGTAACTTGCCCAACTATCACTTGTAATTGTTAATTTTATCCCTTTATATTAGGTATATCTTCAATAAATAAGATGTTAAAAAGGAGTAAAAAACAGTTTTCAAAAGATTTACAATAAGTTAAATCATTAAAAAAACAAAAAGCGCCATTCTCTCGAATGGCGCTTTTTTAATATAATTTGGTGTTATTTTTACTCTTTAATCAACTTCACTGTTTTTGATCCTGAAATTGCTTTTATTTTTGCAAAGTAAATTCCTGTTGGTAAACCTGTCATGTCAATTGTTTCCAAGTTAGATGTCTTGTTTAATACAAGTTGCCCGTTTACATTAGTAACCTCAACAGCTTCAATATCTGAAACTCCTGTAATAGTAGCTACATTTTTTACTGGGTTTGGAAATACATTTACTCCTGTCAATTCTACTTCAGAAGTGCTTAATGTCATAAAATCAAACGTAGATGGTGCTGTTACAGCTGCTGCGTTTGGATCTACTACATTTACAAATTCAGCCATTCCATTATCAATCATATCCGCTTGCATGAAAGATTTTAAAGGCGTTACTGCGTTTGCTAATGCTGAATTGTTTTCTAGTATATAAATATCTCCCATTGTAGGGCTTCCATTTACTGTAAATGTATACATTGTAGAGTTTGTTCCTGCTGAAGGAGCTGATAATGTAGCTGGACTTCCTAGAGTTTCTGTGACTAAGTATCCATCAATAGTAGGTTGTGCTACGTTAGTTCCATCAAAGAAGGTAGCACTAGCAGCACCTCCTAATGAAGTTGCTGACCCTGTATCAATTGTTACACCATCAGGTACGATAATTGTAAATCCGTAACTCTGTACAGAAGTAGCAAAGTTATTAGCACTTGCATTTGGCACAGCTTGTATTGAAAAGCTGTAACCACCATTGTGCGTGAGTGTGTAGGTATACCCATCTTGCGCATTCACTTTGTTTGCAAACAATGCAAATGTTGCACATAATAGTAAAATAAAAGTAGTTTTTTTCATGTTAATTTGTTTAAATTTCTGGTAATTGTTCATTTTATTTGGTGACAAAGTTAAGAAAAAATACTAGATGTACTATAAAATATGACGTGAGGATAAGAATTATCAATTTTCCAGCACAACATTGACAATTTTATTTTAAATTATAGTATACATTTTACAATTCATTTAGCATGAAAGATATTATAAATCCTAGCATTATAAGTATTTTACGCTGTAGTGTATTTTATTACTGCTGCTTGTAGTTTTTTGCGAATGCGTTTTCTCAATATTGGCGGTTCAATGACTTCTATACTATCGCCAAAACCAAGAATTAAACGTTCCAATTCAAAATTAACATGTACTTGTAATTGCACCGTAACACTTCCATCTTGATGTACCGAAATAATTTCTTGCGTGTTATGAAAAGGCTTCGTAGTTACATACGGCGCATTGCTTTTGTCTACTTTTAATACAATGCGTTGAATGTGCTTTTCGGCTAAAACCGTGACACCAATTGTATTTTTATAATACTCATCGCCATTAAAGTTTTCATTTCTATATGGAATGTCTAAATCGTAATCTACATTCATAATTCGATCCAAAGCCAAAGTCATAATATTGGGTTTATTTCCAGAAACACCGACTAAAAACCAACGATTGTTGTATTCTTTTAATATGAACGGATGAAAAATAACTTCTGAAGCTGCTCTTGCTTTGAATGATCGATACGTCAAACGCAGCACAATCTTTTTTAGAATTGCCTGATACAACAAGTCTAAATGTTGTAAACCTTTCAATTTTTCGTTTTTGTCTAAATGAATAATGGAAGCTTGATGCGTTTTTTCTGTATATACTTTATCTTCCAATCGTTGTATGATGCCTCCTAATTCAGAAAACAACGAGAAATCTTTAAACTGTTTCAACATTTCAACCGTTTCCGAAAGGACATTCATGTCGTTTTCCGTGAGCGGAATATCTGTGATAGAATAATCTTCATCTTCATATCTATAAAACTTACGATCGTACACTACAATTGGTGCATTATAACCCAATTTGTCACTTCGCATCATTTGAATATCCAATTGAACCGTTCTGCGACTTACATTCACTTCGCGTCCTTCATACTCATGTAAAACGTCAGAACATGCTTCAATCAAATCGTTTAATGTCCATTGACGATACTTGTTTTGCAAACATTTATCAATGGTTTTATATCGAATTAGTGCATTTTTATTAATTGCCATCTGTATACTTTAAATTTAAAATCATCTACTGCGAGATAAAACTCAATATATCTAAATCTCGATTATCGAGTGAAAATAACAAAAAATATGAAGTGCGTAAAAAGATTGCGCAGATAAATTACATTCTTTGCAGAAGTTCTTTACATAGTAGTTGTGCGTCGGCTTCATCTGTCAAACAAAAATTATTTTAAACAATCATTAAAAAGATGAAAACAACAAACAAAATCCTAGTGGTAGACTTAGAAGCTACGTGCTGGGAAAATGATGGTGAATACCAACGAAATCACAGTGAGATTATCGAAATTGGTATTTGCGAATTGGATACCCTTTCGGGGGAAATTTCCAATCAACAAGGAATTCTAGTAATTCCTGAACATTCCGAAATCAGTCGGTTTTGCACAGAACTCACATCAATTACACCCGAAATGGTAGCGCAAGATGGCGTTTCTTTTGAAGATGCAATTGATATACTTTTTGACGAGTATGATTCGTCTGCATACACTTGGGCAAGTTACGGCGCGTATGATCGTAACAAAGTCATTGAGCAGTGTAGACAAAAAAATGTTGATTTCCCGTTCGGATATCAACACATAAACGTCAAAGAAGAGTTTAGACGTTGCAATCGAATGCGACGCGGCATTGGAATGGCACGCGCATTAAAACAACTTCGGATTCCTTTAGAAGGAAAACATCACCGAGGCGTTGATGATGCCAATAACACCGCAAAAATCTTACATTGGTGTTTAAATAATCAGTAAGATGAATTTATAAATTTTGATTAGCCTTTTGGCTAATTTTTTTTGCTTAAAATTAAACTACGCACAAATATTGCGCACTTCATAAGCATCTTTGTGTCAAAGATAAGATCATGGAAAAGTTAAGATCAGAAATATATAATACTTTAGTTGAAAAAGCTAAAAATATATTGAAGAAAAAACATCTTTTGATTATTGGTAAAACAGAAATTGAAAGGCGCAATTTCGTTAGTGAAGTAATACAACATGCAAATTTAGAAAGCTTTCGTTTTCCTTCAAAAATGAAAGTATTTAAAGAGTATTGTGATTTTATAAAAAAAGAACAACTTTATATACCTTGGTATGAAGCAAAAAGATATAACATAAATCAAATTTTAGAGTTTCATTACGATTGGCTTTCAGAAAACAATTCACTTATAATCATGGAGGAATTTGAATCAATGGAGGAAAGATGGAGAATTGAATTATTAAGAATATGCTTAAATGAAATTGATACTCGCAAAAAGAATGACAAAAAAATTCATTTAATTATTTCTCAAAAAGAAGAAGATGGACTTATTGAGAAACTTTCTGAAGTAATTCATCTTAGAGAAAATGAAAGAAGAACCCAAAAGCAAGTTGTTGAACAAAATATAGAAATTATTGACCTTTCTTAATTAAAGACAAACTCATTTTCGTTTTCATATACATCTACGTAAAAAGATTGCGTACTTCTTCGCTACATTAGCAAAATATCTAAAGGTAAACTCGTGAAGCATTCATCAAGAATTCGCATTCATAAATCAAGACAAACCTTAGCGTATATAAATCTCGATTATCGAGGAAAGTTCATTGAAAACACTTTTGAAACAAGTTTCCGAAAGATATATGTGGCAACAATGTCACATATAACTTTTAAAAAACGAAAATTATGAATTGGAAAATTCAAAAACTACTCGATGGAGAAACCATCATTTCAAAAGAACC
>NZ_JBGCDL010000009.1:0-3485 GCF_045105435.1 Kordia sp.
CCTACTACAAGCAACAAAGCAACTAAAAATCTGCTAAGATGTTTCATGTTTAATTATTTAATTTTAAGTGTTAATTAAAGGACAAATGTAAGTTGTTAATACTTATTAACAAAGACAAATATATTAATTTTTTTAGAAAAGATTAAGAATTATGAATTTTAAACTCTTAAATGACGTTTAATTCTTTTCCAATTTCAGTAAATGCCGCAATTGCCTTGTCTAAATGTTCTTTGGTATGCGCCGCCGATAATTGAACTCGTATTCTTGCTTTTTCTTTAGGAACAACAGGATAGAAAAATCCTATTACATAAATTCCTTTTTCCAAAAGTTTGTCAGCCATTATTTGCGATAGTTTAGCATCATACAGCATTACAGGTACAATAGCTGAGTCTCCATCTACAATGTCAAACCCTGCATTTTTGATTCCTTTTTTGAAATAGTCTGTATTATCTGATAGCTTATCACGTAAGGTTGTATCGTTTTCTAACATTTCAAATACTTTGATAGATGCACCAACAATTGCTGGCGCTAACGAGTTAGAAAATAAATACGGTCTTGAACGTTGACGTAATATTTCAATGATTTCTTTTTTTCCTGTAGTATATCCGCCCATAGCGCCACCCATAGCCTTACCTAAAGTTCCAGTAATGATATCAATTTTGCCCATTACATTTTTTTCTTCTAAGGTTCCGCGTCCAGTTTCACCAATAAAACCAGTAGCATGACATTCATCAATCATAATCATGGCGTCATACTTTTCTGCTAAAACTGCAATTTCATCCAACGGAGCCACCAATCCATCCATGGAAAATACACCATCAGTCACAACAATTTTAAATCGTGCTCCATCAGCATTGGCTTGTTGTAATTGCTTTTCTAAATCGGCCATATCATTGTTTTGATAGCGATAACGTGCTGCTTTACACAAACGCACACCATCAATAATTGACGCATGATTTAGCGAATCGGAAATAATTGCATCTTCTTTGGTAAGTAAAGGCTCAAAAACACCACCATTTGCATCAAAAGCAGCAGCATATAAAATAGTATCTTCTGTACCGTAATAACTGGCAATTTTTGCTTCTAGCGTTTTATGAATATCCTGCGTTCCACATATAAAACGGACAGAAGACATTCCAAATCCGTGCGTATCCATCGTATCTTTTGCAGCCTGAATTACTTCTGGATGCGAAGACAATCCTAAGTAGTTGTTCGCACAAAAATTAATAACAGTTTCTCCAGTATTTATAGTGATTTCAGCTCCTTGTGCCGAGGTAATGACACGTTCTTTTTTGTAAAGACCAGCTTCTTTTATTTCTTCAAGTTCTTTTTGTAAGTGTTGTTGAATACTTCCGTACATGCTTGTTTTGATTTTTGCAAAAATAGTTACGATTTTTGAGTTTTACCATATTATTTTTTGAATTTACTGCAATTAAACGCGCTTTCAACGATTGTTTTTTGTCATAAATTCAAAATAGCCATCGACATTACACATATTTAACAATTATTTGCTCGTTAATGTAGAGCAATATTTTTTTGGAAACCGTAAAGCCCATTTCCTCCAAAGTGTCGGAATATTCATATATTTTTTCAACATAACGCGGATCGTGCATGCCCGTTTTATAATCAATAATTGTTGTTTCGTTGTTTGTATTGACTACAATTCGATCGGGACGCAAAATTTTTCCAGCTTTCGAAATAATGTCTTTTTCATTATACACTGTATTGTCTTGATGAAAATACGAGATAATTTCAGGATGATGTATTACATGATAAATACTTCCTTCGAGTTTTTCGCGCTGTTGCTCGTCAATAATTCCTTTGCTAATGTATTCATCCAACACAAAATCAATGTCGGAAGGATATTTTATTTGCGCCAAAATATCATGAATCAAGTTTCCTTTTTCAATAGCAGCTTCTTGCGAAGTATCCCATAACAAACCTTGTTTGGTCATTAAGTGCAGGTTGTGCTCTTCTTTGGCGGTACTAATAAATTTTTGTAAAGTTATGGTGTGAATGTCCTGTGAATTGTTCGCTTCCGCTAGATTTTCCTCCGATGCACCAAATGTGTAGCTTGTCAATTCATCATTCCAACGTGAAGTTTCTTTAAGATAATTGATGAATAAGCCTGAAAATTTTTTTAAGTTTTCATTTCCTTTACTATTGATATCTTTTATAGTTATAATGTGCAATTGTTGGACAGCTCTTGTGAGTGTTACATACAGGATATTGAAATTGTCCAATTCCAATTGTGATCGTCTTTCAGCATAGATGTTTTTACCTATTTCACCATATTCTTGAATAGAATTATTAAAATTGATGTATGCTTCTTCAAAACCATTAAAATCTTCTTGATTGATAGGGTACCAAATTTTTGGTTCAACTTCCTTGTAAATATCGGTATTGGCAAATGGAAAAATAACCACAGGAAATTCCAAACCTTTCGATTTGTGAATGGTCATAATTTGTATGGCATCTTCATCTTCGGAAGCTATTGTACTAAGTTTATCCTTTTTCTTTTCCCAATGCTCTAGGAAACCAGCAAAACCCAATTGTTTCTTTTGTGTGTAGTCCAATACAAAATCTAGGAAAAACTGAATGTACGCATCGGATTCTTTGGTGAGTTGAAACGCACGTACACAATATTCTACCGCTTCATACAACGATAACTGTAAGAAATAGGTAAAATCAAAATCAAAGTTCAAGGCTTCAAATAATGCTTCTGGTTCAAGTGTTACATGTGCTTTTAAGAATTCGTGTTTTTTTGAAATATCTAGTTTGTCGGTTGCCAAATAGTTTAATAAGTGTAACTTAACTTCATTGTTTTTGGGTTGAATGGCTAATCTTAACACATTAGTTATAAATTGTACTTTCTGTGAACGTTTGATTAGCAAAGTTTCAGAGGAGATAATAGGAATTCCTTTAGATGAAATAGCATCTGAAATAGCATACCCTTCCTTTTTTTTGCGAGTAAGTATGCAAATATCTTTGTGTCTAAAATTATTTTTAAGTAATTCTTCAATTTTAGTAATTACTTTCTCAGGAATAATTTCAAATTCATCTTTTCTTGTTTTGGCTTGAACAAAATCAAACTTTATAAAACCACCTTTTTTGTCGTTTGTCAATTGTGTAGCAGTTTTTTTATAGATTTCTTGAAATTCTTCTTTTTGAAAAAATTGAGATATGTGTTGAAAAAAATTATTGTTAAAATTGACGATTTCATCATAACTGCGATAGTTTTTGGGTAAGCTTCGAGGATCTTTTTCTACAAAAAACGGTGCTGTATCTTCTTTCTTGTTTAACTCAATAAACTGTTCTGCTTTTCCACCGCGCCAACGGTAAATAGACTGTTTGGCGTCGCCAACAATGGTTAACGAACCGCTTTTTGTACTCAAAGTTTCGGTTTGTAGCTTATTTGAAATCAACGGAATTAAGTTTTGCCATTGCATTTCGGACGTATCTTGAAATTCGTCAATGAAATAGTG
>NZ_JBGCDL010000010.1:0-9531 GCF_045105435.1 Kordia sp.
CATCATATTGTAAAAGTCTTTATACTTTTTGAGAAATCGAAGAGTTGTAAAGACTTTTTTTTAACTTCAATATTTAAAAACGTTAAATACAACACAGTTTCTGTAATAAATAGTATTTTTATAGAATTAATTTTGCGTGAAGAATAGTCCTTCTACTTTGCTCAGTCGTCTATTTTATGTTAGTAAAAGTACATTGAACGAATTAGAAATGCATTTTTTATCACGCCCAAAAAACAACCACCTTGAAACGAAAACTACGCATAAACGGACACTCACATTTGTTGCCTTATCCAGAGCAAATTCCTCAATTTATGAAAGATAAAAAGATTTTTTGGGTAGATGACGAACGTAAATACATGCTGCAAGACGACTGGAAACGTCCTGTAACTGATTCTAGTTTTTTCTTGAATGAAAAGCTAGCTTGGATGGAACATAACAAAATTGATCATGCAGTAATACTAAACCTTTCACAATTATACGGAAATGGCTTGCGCTTAGAAGCAATGAAACATGCGTTACGTTTTCAAAACGATTTTAATGCCCAAGTACAACGCGATCATCCATCAAAATTTACCTGCGGTTTTGTAGTGCATCCAGGATTTATTCATGGTGCCTTGTGGGAAATTGAACGTTGTGTTGAAGAATTAGGATTGCGCGTATTGTGTTTGCCAACACATTTTATGGATTCAATAGGACAGTGGCGATCAGTGTTTGACGAAGAAAATGATCCAATTTTTGAATTGGCAAATAAATACAAACTCGCGATTGAAATTCACCCGTATGATGGTGATAAAATGATCAAATTGCAAAATGTAAACTGGCGTTTTCACTTAATTTGGATGTTAGCGCAATGTGGTGATGCGTATCATTTTTATACGCTAAATGGAATGCAAGAACGTTTTCCAGATATTAGAACCTGTTTTGCACATGGCGGACAATTGGCACAAATGAACTTGGGTAGAAGAATTCAAGGATTTGATGGAAGACCCGATTTATTTGAAGGGAAAGTGCATCCGCGAAAAGCTGTCGGACATCCAAATATATACTTTGATACTTTGGTACACGATACCGATTCGTTTAAATTAATGGTTGATCGTCAGGGAAGTAAACAAATTCTTATGGGATTAGACGATCCGTATCCGTTAGGAGAAATGGAAAGCGACGCACAATCATCGTATCCTGGAAAATTACTCGATTTGGCTATGGAACGCAATATTATCGACCAAAATCAGCACGATGCTATTTGGGAAAATAACGTACTTCGTTGGTTATTTGGTGATGACGAAGCTGCTAAGAAAGATTTAATTCGTAAGATATTAGGCGAATAATACATGACAGATGTAGCACAATTTCATAACCTAGCACATATTTTTATTTCCTTTATCGGAGCTATTTTGCTTTTGGCAATTTATTCCAACATTCGGAAGCGTTTTCGTCAAATATTAGAAGAAGACGAATCGCAAAAACGTGTCGATAGCGGATTGTTATATCTCAGCTTGGCAATGTTTGTTTGGGTAGGTTCGGGAATTTGGGCATACACGTCAAAACACTTTAATTTCTCTGATGAAATAAGTTATCAAGTAGGTGTAAATCTATTATCAATTGTCAACAATTTATTTCTGTTGATGGCACTTTTTTACTTTTACTACGCGCCAAAATTCATCTATAATAATATAAAGAATGTCAAAATTATCATCGGGATCATCATTGCAGTCGCAACGGTAACTTTGGTAATGGTTGGTGTTTTTGGAAAAGATAATGTCCATTTTGGAATTAAATGGAATGCAGTGCCCGATTTGGTATTGTCTGGTTTCTTATGTTTTTTATTGCTGATTTCGTTCTACAAAACATTTCTGCACCGCGGATTAAAATTAGTAGCTATGATTTCGGTCGTTATTATGGTTTTAATCTTTGTCTCACAATTGCCTGAAGTATTTTTAGGAATGAATGATGAATTTCCAACTTTGCTCATTAAAATCATTGCAAAAACCTCGTTGATTGCTTTGTTCTTAGTATTGGCGACAAGTTGGGTAATTCAATTGGCAAACACACCACGGCCAAACGAAATGCGCATCAAATTTTTAGATTGGTCGCTGATTCAATTAAGCATTCCGTCAAAAAATATCAACAATGCAGAAGTCGATTTCCGATCAAAAACAACACAATACAAAAACCTTTTAAAATTTGCCATTCGTCGTGCACATGGAACAGGCGAAATGCAAAGTATTTTGGTGAGTTCAGGTGGCGAAATAAAAAACCAAACCTATCTAACGAGAATTATAGAAAACATCAACGAAATATTACAACTAGATAGCAGCGAACAATTGGAGCGCAGAGACTTATTTACGTTTTTGGGCGAAGGAAAATATAGATTGCGAATGATTCCCGAAAACATTAGTATTGATGAAGGTTTGCTGCATGAATTTATAGAAAGCGCCGAAAACACTGATTATTCCTCAATTTGTAATTAATTGTATTTCACTCACAATTGCACACAGCTTGTTATTTTTTACTATACTTTACAACAGCACTTTCATTTAAAATGAGATCAAAACACATTTGTATGTTACTAACTTTTAAAGCACATACAAATGGAATTTCCAACAGTTTCCGATACACGATTCGGACATCCTAAAGGACTCTTTTATTTATTCTTTGCTGAACTCTGGGAACGTTTTTCGTTCTATGGAATGAAAGCATTATTGATCTTATACATGACAAAGCAGTTGTTGTTTAGTGATGATATGTCTATCGGAATTTTTGCCGCATATATGTCATTAGTCTACGTAACTCCTGTTTTGGGCGGAATCATTGCCGATCATTATATTGGGTATCGGAAAGCAATTTACCTTGGCGGAATTTTGATGGCATTAGGTCATTTTTTCTTAACGATAGAAATTCCCGTATTTTTCTATGGATCGTTAGCGTTGATTATTGTTGGAAACGGATTTTTTAAACCAAATATTTCCACATTTGTAGGTGCTTTGTATGAAGAAAAAGACAAACGACGCGACTCCGGATTTACCATTTTTTACATGGGAATCAATATTGGTGGCGGAGTTGCTCCGTTATTGTGTGCTTGGTTTGCAGAAGTCTACGGATGGCATTATGGTTTCATGTTGGCAGGTTTAGGAATGTTGGCAGGATTGTTTTATTTCTATCGTGGAACAAATAAAAATGTATTCCAAGACAAAGGGAAAGTTCCTGATGAAAAATTATATCACGAGAAGTTTTTAGGATTAAACAAAGGACAATTGGTAACTATTGGTGCATTTTTAGCAGTTCCTGTGTTTGCGTTAATTGTACGATTCAATCAATACGAACATTACATCGTTTGGATAGCTACTATTGCTATTACTGCCATGCTTATTTATATTTATCGCTCTGTCGGAACCATCGCGCGAAAGCGTTTACTAGTCACAGCTTATTTCACCATTTTAATGTCGCTGTTTTGGGCAATTTTTGAGCAAGCAGGAAGTTCATTGACACTTTTTGCAGATAGAAATATTAACCTTGTCGGATTGAACGCAGCACAAACCAACAGCATCAATTCAGGATTCATCATTCTATTGGCTATTCCGTTTTCGTGGTTGTGGACCGTATTAATTCGCAAAAAGAAAAATCCGAACTCCGCCATCAAAGCTGGTTTAGGCTTGTTTTTATTAGGACTTGGATTTATGGTTTTTGCCATGTCTGCCAATTCTGCGGATGCTTTTGCCAAAACGTCCATGTGGTATTTATTCGTTGGTTATTTTATTTTAACGATAGGAGAGTTGTGTATTTCTCCTATTGGTTTATCAAAAATGACGGAACTCTCACCTAAAAAGTACTTGGCATTTATTATGGGCGTTTTCTTTTCAGCTTCTTTTTACGGACATTTTTTTGCTGGGAAAATTGCCAAGCTTACCACAGTTTCAGATGAAGAAAATGTATTTGCCAATGGAATTTTTGGCGAAATTACAGAAACGTTTACTGGATTAACGACTACGTTTTCAGGAGAAAATCAAGTAGCCTACGAACAATTATACCAATATGTGTCTGTGTATGCTGTTTTTGGCGTATTAACAGCCATTATTGGACTTATTGCTATCATGTTATCACCTTTCATCAAAAAGTTGATGAGCGGCGTTCATTAATCAAAAAAGTGAAGAGGCTGTCTGGAAAGTTTCAAAAGCCGTCATTCTGGACTTGATCCAGAATCTCATAAAGCTGATTTTCAACTGTTATGCGAAACCGAATCAAGTTCAGTTTGACGAAATTATGACTTTTTAGACAGCCTCTTCTTCGTTTTAGAACTATTACGTTGGTCTAAATTACTTCTTCACAATCAGTTTTGTATATGTGTTTCCAGAAGTGCTTTGTACGTTCACAAAATAACTTCCTGTTTGTAAGTTTGAAAGATCAATCGATTTTTCACCAGCTTGTAGTGTAAATGCTTTTACTTGTTGTCCAACTAAATTGTACACTTTTACTTGTGCAATTGTTGCAGTAGATTGAATTTGTAATTTTCCAGTTGTTGGATTTGGATACATGGCAAATGAAGCTTCTTCAACATCAGTTGTGCTTAACGTGTTTGTAATGGTCATACTTGTTGATGCTGAATACAAATCGCAGTCACCAACCGTATGTGTAATTGTGTACACACCATCTGTTGACATTGATAAGTCAATTGCTCCAGTTGTTGGATTGATTGATAATCCCGCAGGTGTTGCTGTAAATACACCTGTAACACCAGTTGTTTTTGTTGGTGTTGGATCTGTATCATCAGTTGCATACGTATTTGCAGCATACATAAATGTTGCAAAGTCATTGTAATGTAAATCGATATAATTTTTAATTACCGTTGCATAATCATCTGCAAAAGGAACAAGCGTTTGTGGGCGACTATCATAAAAGTTCCCGTTATACGTTCCTAAGTCACGCACACGTCTGTTTACTTCAGTCATAATTCCGTCGATAGTTCCGCCACCGCCAAGTCCATCGCTTGCAGTTGGTCCAGAACCATGACGCTTGTTATTATAAAAATCTCCATCAAAATAAGGATTTCCAAAAGGTCGTGTATCATCACAAGCATTAGAACTTCCTTGATCAAAATCACTAGGTACTGTTCGGTAACCTGAAGTTACAGCACAACCAGAATATCCTTGAGCATTATAAAAAGCGCCGCCAGTATCTTTAAAAATTCCACCCAAACTATTTGGTCCACGAACCAATTCTTCTTGTGTTAAGTTTCCTAAATTATTACTTACCAAGTTTGTGATTGTAGAGTTTGAAACCGTATTTAAATGATTTGCTGTTGTGTTATTCAAATCGGAGGCAGAAATATTATATCCAGCTTCAATTCTAGGAACCGTATGACTTTGTCCGTGTAAATCAATATATAAGCCTTTTCCCCATTTGCTCATTACATCTGCGTTTGCGTCATCAATAAAGCTATGGAAAGCATTCCAATAAAATAAAGCATCCGCATCGCCACATGTAGCTTCGTTTTGCTCTCTATTTGGATCTAATTTACTTCGGTGTAAGTTGCTAATAATGATATATGGATAACATCCTGTTTGATCGAACACAGATTGTTGAATTTCACGAATTAAAATTTCTGTATTGTCATCTCTTTCATCGCTTCCACCACAATTTCTATCTGGTAATGCACTGTCATTGTCAGGATAAAAAGTTCCTCCAATGGTTTCTCCAGATTGTAGTACACCACCATGTGGTGCAGAAATAATAATTGGCATGTTTCCAGGAATGTACTCAATATATTGGTTTCCACTTGTGTCAAATTGTGAAACTCCAGGGAAAGGAGGTGGAGGCGGAGCCGCCTCTTCTATTGCAAAATATATTGTTTGCGAGATTTGAGAATTCGTAGCAGAAGTATCAAAGATGCCATTAAAGGTCAATGCAGTATCTCCGTCAGCCGTAATCGTTAAGCTTCCGCCGCCATTCCATCCATCTCCATAGGTGTCATATACAATTACGTAATACCCAGCAGTTGTGCTACTATTTATAGGATAACTTACCGCAGTTGTAGTTTCGTTGTAAGGATTGACAGCAGCGCCACTTCCATCAAAACCATTGTCAATAGTTACCAGTAACATGTCGTTAGGATCGTAGAATTCAACTCTATTTTCGGTGGACCATTGTGGCCAATCTACCGTAAGGATTACATCAACATTTTGAGCAAAACTTGAAAAGCTCATTAATACGCATAAAAGGAACGTACTTTTAAATAGTGAAAAAGTAGTTTTTTTCATATAGGAAATTATTTAAGTAAGATTATTTAGGGTACGATTTAGAATTTTTTCCTTACAATTGTGATAAAGGACTTATTTCAAAAACAATAATACGATAAAAGGCATAAAAACTCGACAAAATGAACGATAATTATTTTAAAACCAACCGCGAAACGTGGAATAAGAAAGTAGCAATTCATGCGAAAAGTAAAATGTATGCAATGGATGCTTTTAAAAAAGGGAAGTCTTCACTGATGAAATACGAACTGAATAGTTTGTTGGATATGAAAGGAAAGTCATTGTTACACTTGCAATGTCATTTTGGACAAGACACGTTGAGTTTTGCTCGAATGGGCGCAAAATGTACAGGAATTGATTTGTCGGATGAAGCCATTAAATTAGCAAAATCGTTGAATGATGAACTGAATTTAGACGCTACTTTTCATTGTTGCAATGTGTTGGATGTAAACGATTATGTTACCGATACTTTTGATGTCGTTTTTACAAGTTACGGCGTTGTTGGCTGGTTGCCCGATTTGACAAAATGGGCACAAATTATTGCATCACGTTTAAAAGATGGCGGAACTTTTTATATGGCAGAATTTCACCCAATTGTGTGGATGTTTGATTATCTACAAACACCACCAACTTTACAATACGCATACAGCCAAGAAGAAGTCATTTACGAAGAATACGAAGGAACGTACGCAGAAGATGGCGAAACAAAAATGATTAGTAAGGAATACGCTTGGAATCATGGTTTAAGCGACGTCATCACTGCGTTGATCAATGCAGGTTTAACAATTGAATTGTTTGCAGAGCACGACGCTTCTCCGTATGATGTGTTGCCCGACCTCATAAAAAACAAGGAAGGTTTATACGAAACAAAAGACAAACTCTATCCACTGATATACGAATTAAAAGCCACAAAAAAACCTCGCTAATAGCGAGGTTTTTTATAAGTATTTATTCAAATTTAAAACTTAGCGAAAAGTTTTTCCATTTTTGTTTTTTCTTCTTCAGCTAATGCTGGATCTACTAAAATACGACCACTGTGCTCATCAGTAATTATTTTCTTTCTAGAAGCGATCTCTACTTGTACTTGTGGTGGAATTGTAAAATACGAACCTCCAGAAGCACCTCTTTCAATCTTTACAACAGCCAAACCGTTACGTACATTATTACGAATACGTTTGTACGCTGCAAGTAATCTGTCTTCGATTAACTTTTCAAACTCTTCAGATTTTCCTAAAAGAAATTCTTCTTCTCTTTTAGTTTCTTCAAGAATATCATTCAATTCCGCTTTCTTGTGCTTTAAATGAGATTCTCTTTCGTCCAAACGTTCTTTAGTTTGCGAAATCACAGATTTCTTTTGATCAATAGAAACTTTAAACTCTTTGATGTGCTTTTCAGCCAATTGCATTTCTAACTCTTGGAATTCAACTTCTTTAGATAAAGCGTTGTATTCTCTGTTGTTACGAACGTTCTTTTGTTGTTCTGTATACTTCTTTATTAAGGTTTTTGCTTCCTCAATAATGTTCTTTTTGCTTTTGATGTCTTCATCTACTTGATCAAGGTCACCATGAAACTTTTCCAGTCTCGTGTTTAATCCAGCTACTTCGTCTTCTAAATCTTCTACTTCTAAAGGAAGTTCTCCTCTTACATTCTTAATCTCGTCTACGCGAGAGTCAATTAATTGTAAATCAAAAAGCGCGCGTAATTTTTCTTCGACCGTAACTTCTTTCTTCTTTGCCATATCTATGAATACTTGATTGGATTTGTGTTTTCTACTGATAAAATGATCGCAAAATTAGGAATTTTTTTCGTAAGATAGTCAAATAAAAGATTTTTTGTATACTGTTCACTCTCATAATGTCCAATATCAGCTAAAATTATTTGGTTTTCTGCTTGATAAAAATCGTGGTATTTCAAGTCTGCCGTGACATACGCATCTGCGCCTGTACGTTTTGCTGTGCTAATGGCAAAGCTTCCACTTCCGCCCAAAACCGCTACTTTTTTAATCATTTTTCCTGATAAAGCCGAATGTCGTACCACCGGAACGTTCATTTTTGTCTTTAATAAGGTCATAAAATGCATTTCCGTGATCGGATTTGTAAATTCACCAACCATGCCCATTCCTATATGTTGATTTGTGTTTTCTAAAGTTGTAATCTCATACGCAACTTCTTCATACGGATGTGTTTTGTGCAAGGTTTTAACAATTTTACCTTCCAAATGTTTTGCAAACGTAATTCCTAATTGAATTTCTTCTTCAAAATGTGTTTCTCCTTTTTTGCCAAGTGTCGGATTGGAATCCTCATTTCCTTGAAAACTTCCTACACCTGCTACATTAAAACTACAGTTTTCGTAATTTCCAATGTTTCCAGCGCCAACAGCAAACAATGCATTGCGAACCATTTCTGCATCTTTCTTGGGAACAAACGTAATTAATTTTTTGATCGTTCCTTTCTGCGGAATCAAAATTGATTTATTTGTCAAGCCCAATTCATCACAGATACGATCGCTCACGCCATTCCACGAATTATCGAGCGCCGTATGCATAGCGTAAATAGCAATATCGTGTTTAATAGCTTTTAAAACCACACGTTCCACATACGTTTTTCCGGTAATTTTTTTTAAGCCAGAAAAAATAATAGGATGAAAGCTGACAATCATATTGCATTCTTTTTCAATGGCTTCATCCACTACATTTTCAAGTGTATCTAACGAAATTAATACGCCAGAAACTTCTTGTTGGCTATTTCCAACCAACAAACCCACATTGTCAAAACCTTCCGCATAGGCAAGCGGACATAATTCTTCTATGTGTGACATAATATCTTGAACCTTCATCTTTTCTCCTTTTTTTCAAATATAGAAATTCGCACTAAAAAAACATCAAGTTAACTGAAAAAGAGGACTATTTAGAACGCTTACGAATTCAGTACGACGCTTATACAGTATTTTTATGTTTGAACGAACTAATCGTGTATCTTTCTAATTCAAACCAAAAATTGAACTTACTTATGAATAAAATTTTAAGTGCAATAGTGCTTTTTTTAATGCCTTTTCTGTTGTTTTCGCAGTCGCAGAATGAACTTATGTCAATTGAAGACGAACGTTTATTTAAAGTGGTCTTAGAGATTAATGAAAACAATGTGTTATCCAGAAGCAACGAACATTTTAGAATGCAAGCCATTAAAGTAGATAGTGAAGAACGCGCAACGGACGATGAGGAAATTCAAGCGTTTAAAAGCTTTTATTATATTGTGATTGCGGATTATGAAGAAGCGCCACA
>NZ_JBGCDL010000011.1:0-3030 GCF_045105435.1 Kordia sp.
TACTATATATTTCTTCAAGGTAAAAGAAACAAATCGTTACCGAGAAACCAACAAACTCTATCACGTAGCATTTGTAGATAAACCTACACTAAACGTAGAACCATATCTTTTAACTCGAAGCGCAAGAGGCAAACGTATTTACGGCGACGAAATAGAAGAAGAATTGTTTGAAGCAGCTGTAGAACAGGTAAAATACAAAAAGCGAAAACGGATTAGTGGAGGATCGGGATATTGATTTTTATTAGACTTTTGGACATCTTAGACTTGCTTAGATTTCTAGACTGTTAGATTGTTAGATCACTATTTATTGCTAATAAAATATACATGACAAACATATTCTCCAACATAAACTTTCGTGAAGGAAAATTGTCAAATACAAATGCAGTATTATTACTAGATGTTCCTTTGGAAGATCAAAAATATAATTTGTTCGAAGACATTTTACAAATAACTTATACAAGTAAGAACTTAAAATATGTGATTGATATTGGTTGGTATTTTGAGGATTTTGAAATCTCTGAAGATAGTTTTTTTTGGGTGCAAATTATTTTGAATGAAGATTGGTCTAACTTAATATTTGATAAAAAAACTAACAACATAAATGAGTTGAAAAACTTAATTGAAGAAGGTGTTGAAATCATTTGTGAATTCGTGTAAAAAAAGACTTTAGTATTGAGAAATGAGTATTGAGAAATGAGTATTGAGAAGTTTCAAATGTCATTCATGAAAACTTTACAGTATGCTAAATTATAAATGTTGAATGTTGAATTGTTTCAAAGTACATTCAATACATTTAAAGTCTACATTAGAAAAACATAAAATCATTCGTGAATTTGTGGTGAGAAAGATTTTAGTATTGAGAAGCTTCAAAAAAAAACACTAGCGCAAGTTTTAACCTGCGCCAATGTTTTAAAAACTATTCTACATATGTAACCTTAAAGTTCATACTCTTCAACTCCTACAGCATCTAATTCTTCCACAGTAATATCATTATCTTCAAGAATAAAACGTGCTATCTTAGTTACAACCGAAGAAATTTGTGTTGGTAAATTCATAATATGAGGGCAAATTCTTAGTGCTTCAGGACGCGGATTATCACCATTATTTTCTGGAATAAAACCTACAGCAAAGCGATCTCTTTCTCCTTTCTTACCGTATAAATAATTATATAAATCTTGATGGTTAATTGTTTGTCTAGGATTAATAATTGTAAACACAGTGACTCCATTAGAAAATTTTTCAGAAATAGGTGTTGTATATATAATTTCTACACCTAATCTTTCAGCCATAAACTTTAATTTTTTTCTTAAATCATCTTGAAGAAACTTAACTCTTGCTTCAATACGTTTTGGATCATTTCCGTTTATCTTATTATGTTCAGCAATAGTATGTCCAAGTGCATAAATATTGGCTTCATCTCTTTGACCAAGCAATTCAAATCTCGATGTATCTTCAGGTAATTTATCTTCAAAACCAATTTTACCATCATACGCGTGAATACTAATATCAAAGTTTTTAGCGCGCTCAGGTTTCATATAAAAAATACCTGTTTCAAATGGTCCCATAAGCCATTTATGCGAACTTGAAGCAAAACTGTCACAGTCTGCACCTATTACACCATTTTTCTCTATCAAATTTATTTCCAAGCCGCCCCAACTTACGGCACCATCAACATGAATATGAATGTCTGGATATACAGCACGTACTCTTTCTACAATTTCTTTAGAAGGCATACAAATACCTGAAATATTAGACACTTCAGAAAAACTGAGCATGACAGTGTTTCCAACGGTATTTTTGATTTTCTCTATAATAATATTGCTGATTCCTGTTACAATTTGCTCATCGGTCCAATTAAAGAAATCTACAGTTTTAAGTGAAAATGTCTCCACTTTTTTCGTTTCGCTTGATCTCAATTTCCAGACATTATTATTTGTAGGATGATTTTCGTCCCATAACAGCACTGTATTGCCTTCCCAAAGTTTAAATCCTTTTGAAAGTTGATTGTTAGCCTCACTCGTATTACGTACCAAAGCAATATTTTTAACACCTGCAGCTGGCACAGCGCCAACATGTTGTGCAATTACCTTTCGTATCGTTTCTAAAATAAGTCCATATCGTTCTTGTCTTGATTGCATAGAAATATCTGAATTGAATTGAAAACGCAACGCATTAATTCTATTCAATACTGGAACAAATGTAGGACACAAATTTGCTGAATTCATTGGTTCAACCTCAAACTTAGGATCAACACCTGGATTAAAAAACAAATCTCGAACTCTTGACCAATTAGCGACTGCTTTAAGAGTCAAAGTCTCTTCAAAATCTTGCTTTAATAAATTATATTGTTCATTGGTAATTAATGATTTCTGTCCGAGCTTCTCTATAAGCTCAAGCATTTCGTTTTGGATTATACTAGTTCCCATGGCTTTACTATTTAATTGTGTTTCTTACTCGTTTAAGGTTTTTCAGATTTCACCTTTTGATTGAGACACAAATTTGGAACGAAATTAGTCACCAAAACAGCCCATAAATACGGAAACTGTCATTGCGGATAGTACGTGAATAATGCAGTATTTATACTTGGATAAATTTTGAAGCAACTTTTTTGTTGATTTGTCGATTTGAGATTATAGTACTTCTCGATACAGCAAATCGAAGATTTGCCACTCGAAGTGACGTAAGAGTAATTAAGAATCAAGCGAAGCGATCCACATTTGACTCCGCTCAATGTTCATATACTTCTATTAGCGCTTGCACTGAGCGAAGTCGAAGTGAAGCGATCCAAAATACTAAGAGCGCCAGCGGTCTAACAGCGAAGCGAATCTAAAAGGCGAAGCCGGTCTAAGAGCAAAGCGATCCAAGAGATTCCCGCCTTCGCGGGAACGTGTCTAACCAGCACTCGACACAATATACTTCTTAGGTGTAGTTCCGTATTTCTTTTTAAACGCAGCAATAAAATGACTTGCCGTGCTGTAGCCAACTTTATGTCCAACTTCGTTTACGTTGTAACTTCCAGATTCTAATAAC
>NZ_JBGCDL010000012.1:0-5284 GCF_045105435.1 Kordia sp.
TATCACTTTCTAGTGAGTATTGCTCCAGAAACTAAAGAAGCTAATTTAGCCAATTATAAAGATACAATTGCTAATTCCGGTATTGCAGATTATACGCATAAAGGATTATTACTAGAAATCGTTTTTAATGATGGATCAACCTATGAATATTTTGGTGTTACCAAACAAGTTTATATAAAAATGATCAATAGCAATACGGTAAATCGTTTTGCAAAACGTTCAATATATCCAAATTATACCTACAGAATGACAAAACGTGTGCTAGAAACCGCTTAATAATCAAATATTTGGAGTTGTAATTTTTTTAAAGGATTATTTTCCATATCTTACAAGTATATTGTTATATATCAAATAAAATATGACAATAAATAAGTATTAACACAAATTAAATATATTACAATGAGTAAAGGAACAGTAAAATTTTTCAACGATTCAAAAGGATTCGGATTCATCACAGAAGAAGGATCAGGAAAAGAACATTTTGTACACATTTCAGGATTAATTGACGAAATCCGTGAAGGAGATGACGTTGAATTTGACTTACAAGAAGGAAGAAAAGGACTTAACGCAGTAAACGTAAAAGTTCTCTAACATATATAGTTCTATCTTGCAAAAAGTCTACCAATAGTTGGTAGACTTTTTTTGTGCCTAAAATTTACCTGTTACACTGTCTAAAATTTTATAGTATGAAGGAGATTCTATTTTTATAATTACAAAAGCAAAATATGTAGAAGATTACAAATTAATGAAAGGTAAAAAGAAGAAATTTGTGGATGATGATTATTAAAATTACACATTTAAAATTCATCAATTAAAACACAACACGAACAATTTGTTGCTATTTTTTTATACTCAATCAACGTATTTATTGAAAATGTACTTGCAATACAACACGCAGTAATTTAACTATCACATTATAAAGCTATTGCAATTAAAGTGCAAGCTTTTTTTGTATGTGTTTTTTGTGATTTTAGAAAATTTTACACAAAATTTCGCAAGAAAAAATTAAGGAATTTCATTTAAAATAAATAAACGGTTTGATTTTTGATTTTACACTCAGCAAACATAAAAATTGGCTTATTTTTTAATACACTATATTTGATTTATGTTTTTCACTAAATAGCTATAAAAATAATAGAATCCCTTATTAATTAAAAACGTATCGCATGATTAGATTTAATTTAAATTACAAAAACTATTGTATGCTTTTTGCTTTTGTTTATTTATTTTCGGTAAGCATTCATGCGCAAAATTCATCTAGATTGTACACTACAATTCAAAACATTTACAATGGAAATGAGAAATTAGCAACTAATGATTGTAATGCAGTAAATAGTTTAATTGAAGAACTGCAAGAATACGAAAAAAACACACTTTTAGTTCCAGAAGTGAAAGCTTACACTATTAGATATCCCAAAAGAATTGATAACCCAACAATTGGCGATTTGACCAAAGATAGAATTTTAAGAATTAAAGGTAAGTTTGAATCTTGTTTTGAAAATAAAGCTTTAAGTTCGTATAATACTGTTCAGGATATATATTTGCAACACAATACAATGTCGTCTAGTAATTGTACTCCTATAACAAATTTAATATCAGAACTTGAAAAGCATACCAGTAATTTAACTGCTGTACCAACTTCCAAAGCACAAACGGTAAGTTTTCCTAACAAAGTGGAAAATCCAACAATTGGCGATTTGGCAAAAGATAGAATAGCAAGGCTTAAAAGTAAGTTTAAATCTTGTTTTGACGATAAAAATAAGATTAACGTTCTTTTCAAAAACACGCTAGGTACATGGAAATATAAGCATAACGGAAAAGAATTTGAAGTTTTAATAGAAGAAAAAGATGACGTATATGTTGCATCTTTTAAGAAGCATGGATATTCATATGCACCAGTTTATAAGAAAACAATAACCTCTTTTAAATCATTGAATAGCTTAGAAGATCGCATTCGATTTACTTTTGAATTAAGTAGTAAACATTACGTAAGTCTTAGATTTGCTGTAAACAATTCAAAAGTTTCTGCCTACATTTATGAATCTTGGAAAAATACAAATAGTTGGTCAACACTAGAAATAGAAGATATAAAAGTAACAAGAGAAGAAAGTAGAGTCATCGTAAGAAGTCCAAAAGCAGTTGCTATTACATTTTACAATCAAACAAAGTCAACTGCTTTAGTTTTTTTGATAAATGCTGAAGGAGAAGAAATAAAAAAGAGAATATTGAAATCTGGAGAAGCGTATGTGCAAGATGCTTTTAGTTCTGACAAATGGAAAATACGTCAAAAAAGAAGCGATACTATTGAGTATACAACCACAGCTGACGCCTCACAATTGGTTCGAATTAAATAAAAATATATAGAGCGCTAGTTTTGAAATTTAATTTAAAACTAGCGTTCGATTTTTTTAAAAAAACAGCCATTTTCAGCATTAGAAAGTTTTATGGTTCTAAAAGTCAATTTTTTAAATTATGATATAATCTTGATCAATTTGTGATAATATCAAAATAGGGCAGAAGTGTTTCAAAATAATCTCCAAGATGTAAAAACAAGATTGTATTTTTGCACTTTATTTTTTCTGCATGAAACCAAAATCATCAAAAGTACTCATCATTCTAGCATTTTTTGCTATTTACATTATTTGGGGAAGTACATACTTGCTTAATAAAGTTGCCGTTACTGAGTTACCAGCATTTTTCCTGGCTTCTTGTAGGTTTCTTTGTGCGAGCGTTTTGATTTTTGTAATTGCTAAGGTTTCAGGTAAAAACTTATCCATCACCCAAAAACAACTTACAAACTCCATATTTGTTGCCTTTTTATTCATGGTGTCTGGAAACGGACTTTTCGTTTGGGCATTAAAATATTTAGACAGTGGTTTTACGGCATTATTGGCTTCTACACAGCCATTATTTGTATTGCTGCTGATGCGAATACTTGATAATAAAAAGATGCAAGCAAAGTCAATTATTGGTGTTGCTTTGGGCATTTTTGGAATGTACTTATTGGTAAGTCAACGCGAATTGGTTACTGATGAAGATACATTGATCGGAATTTTACTCGTTTTTGTATGTGTGATTGGCTGGAGTTTTGCCAGTGTTTTTGTGTCTAAAGCGGATTTGCCTAAAAATCACTTGGTAAGTACAGGATATCAGATGGGAATTGCGTTTATCATGCTATCGATTGTAAGTCTTTGCTTGGGCGAGGAATGGACTTCACCTTTTGCGTGGAGTAGCGATGTACAATGGTCTATGTTTCTGTTGATTATCTTTGGAAGTTTGGTAGCTTTTACAGCATTTAATTATTTACTGAAAGAAGTTTCTACAGAAAAAGTATCAACAGCTTCGTATGTAAACCCAGTTGTTGCATTGCTTTTAGGCTGGTGGATTTTAGATGAAGAATTGACGACACAATCTATCGTTGCTGCTTGTATTTTATTGGCAGGCGTTTATTTTATTACTTCGCGAAAGAAAAGATAGGATATACGCTGTGATTCTAAATGTAAGCACAAGAGTAAAAATTACCCACATTTGGGTATTCTTTAGTTGCTGAAAGTTTTTTAATTTTATTTATGTGGAATTAAATCTATTTATCATGAATAAAACATTGAATACTATTTGGAATTCTTTACTCACAGGAGTTGTGTTTTCATTAACCGTTTCAGGAATTATTTATTTGGTACTCGCTATGATGTATGCTTGGTATTGGTCAATTGAAATTTCCGAATGGTTTGTCTTTGTTATTATTAGAGCGGTTGTTGTTGTGTTTTTAACCATACCAAGTCTGTTAATTATGCCATTTAAAGAAGACACTGAGATACTTGCATATATCAAAACTCCTGCATTAATCGCGCTAGGAATTGGATTGTTGTATGGTTTTCTGATTGGCAAAAGCAAGCCAGTTTAAAAGCTCAATAATTTGTGTTTTTTGTTTGATGAAATTCGTATAAACTTGAGTGCGTTTGAAAATAAGTGTGTTTCACGATGGAAGTAAAACAATACTCATATCACTTAAATTTTTGCTTGATATGTGTATAATTCATAATATCGACCTTGTTTAGCAATCAATTCGTCATGATTTCCACGCTCTACAATATGTCCGGCTTCAATAACTAAAATTTGATCCGCCTTTTTGATCGTGCTTAAACGGTGTGCAATCACAATGGTGGTTCGGTCTTTAATCAATTTCGCCAAACTTTTCTGAATTAACGCTTCACTTTCGGTATCTAAACTTGATGTTGCTTCGTCGAGAATAAGAATCTTAGGATTTGCCAGAATAGCGCGCGCAATCGCTAAACGTTGACGTTGACCACCAGATAGTTTCACGCCTCTTTCTCCGATTAATGTTTCTAAACCTAACTCAAATCGGTCTGTGAACTCGTTTACATACGCTGCATTTACGGCATTCATTACTTCTATTTCGGTAGCATTTGGTCTTGGAAACATAATGTTTTCACGAATTGTACCTTCAAACAAAAATTCATCTTGTAAAACCACGCCCAAATATTGGCGATAGCTACTTAGTTTAATTTGAGATAAATCTTGATTATCAATCGTTATTTTGCCCGATTTTGGTGTTAAGAATGTGGCTGATAATCCTGCAATCGTCGATTTTCCAGAACCAGAACTTCCAACTAAAGCTGTCACAGAACCTGCTGGAGCTTTGAAGTTAATATTATGCAAAACTTCTTTTCCTTCTTCATAAAAAAAGGAAACATCATCAAATTCTATAGCGCCTTTTATCGTGTTTAATTGAATCGTTCTGTCTTGGTTATCTTCTTCGGCTGTCATGTTCATGAGTTCCTCAGTTCTGTCTAAACCTGCCAATGCTTCCGTTAATTGACTTCCAATATTACTCATTTGAACAATTGGCGCAACCATGAATGCTAATAGAAATGTGAATTTTAAAAATTCTCCAAAAGTCAATGCACCATCAATCATGTAATAACCGCCAATTCCCATCACTCCGGTAGTTGCGATACCTATTAAAAAAGTAGAAGAACTTGTCATTAGAGCAGTTACAGTCATGCTTTTTTTAACATTCTTAAAAATATCAGCGACACCTTTTTCAAAAACTTTACTTTCTTGCGCTTCGGCATTGAAAGCTTTTATGACACGAATTCCCGCTAAAGTTTCAGTTAATCGACCTTTTACTTCTGCATTAATTTTTCCTCTGGTTCTAAAAATTGGTCGAATGTATTTGAATGATTTTAAGGCAATGATTCCGAAAATGGATAAAGGTAAAAATGTAAAAAGCGTCATCCAAACGTTCATTTTTAGCAGAATA
>NZ_JBGCDL010000013.1:0-6037 GCF_045105435.1 Kordia sp.
AGCTAAACTCTAAAAAAAATGACTATAAAAATAGAAATGTACATTCACTAATTTAAACTAGCGAATGTGCGTTTCTATAAAACATTTATAGCTTGATTTTTATATTGGCACTTTTCTTGATGAGGTTTGGCAACGTTAACACCAATTTTTATGAAGTCAAAAATTACACTAGCATGCCTACTAATTTGTTTTACCTACACTTTTAGTAATGCACAAGGGAAACTCAATCGTGCCAAAGAAGACCTTTCGGAAAATAAAAATTCTAGTAGTAACGAATCCTCAAATTCATCTAATACTAGTTTTAGTGATGAAGACGAAGGTCCAAGTTCTCTTGATAATTTGTTTGTCGAAATTGCGTTTTATGCTACACTCGGAATTGTATTTGGAGAAGCACAATCGCGTTATTTCTTTGAATATCCATATTCTGATGGTTCACATGGAGAATATGCTTACGGTGACGAAGATGAAAGTATACCGCTAAAACGAAGTCAACTCATCATTTCCAATACCGTTTTTGCAAGCGGAAAAGAATTCTATGGCAATGATATCAAACTAAATTTTCGGTTTGCGCCATTGGTTGGTGTAGAAGTCAATCATTTGCATTTCTTTGAACAAGAACCTAAAAATGAATTGGGAATCAGTTCGTTTATGGTCAACTATTACCGCGTTCGCGAGCAATATGTAACCGCTTTTTGGGGAATTGGAGCTTCACACGTAGGAAATGGTGTTGATGATACAGGTTTAGCGTATCAACTCGGAATCGATGTGTATCTAAAAAAACCAATTAGCATCAGTGCATTGTGGAAACAGAGTTTAATTAACGATGCTACTATTGATGAATTAAAACTACAAGTGCGGTATCACTTAAAACGTTTTTCAGTTCATGGAGGTTACAATCATTACAAATTAGGAAGTGTTAGTATTAATGCATTAGGTGCTGGTGTTGATTATCGTTTTTGATTGATGCAAAGTTATTCAATCACTAAATTTTCTAAAAATTCATCAAAGGCTTTGAGCGATTTCTCGTAAATATCTTCGCAAGTATCAAGCACTAATATATATTGAATTTTTTCGTCAAAACGCGTCAAATTTGATGTAATACGATAAATGTTCAATTCTTTTGGCGCTTCAGTTGCAGTCGGACTTGGAAGTTTTTTTACGTTTTCCAATAGCAAACCAGGATATGCAGGTTTTGATCTTTCTAGTGCCATAAAATTAATATGTGCGCCGCCAATTTCAGGATACATTTCTTTATTAATAATCTCATAAGCAAGTGCAGGTTGCAAATTGTCAAAACGATTGGTTGCCTTTTTATCTGGATACTTTCTTACAAAATTATCAGCATAAGCCTCTATAGTTTCATCTTCTTTTGCAACATGAATAAGAAGCATAATCGTATAATCAATAGGAACATTTTTAGCATTTAGTTCCGCTTTTGGTTTGATGAAAACTGCAGAAGTACGTTTTGAAAACTTAGAAACACTCCAATTCCATGTAGAATCAATAGAAAAACGAATGCCCAAAGGTTTGCAAATAAGTGTGTTTTTTTTGCCATCTATTTTATGTGCCCAAATTTTATCTTTTTCAAGTTCATCATCCGCATTTGGAGTCTTTAATTTTTCTTTAAGTGCATTGCGAATTGTTTTATCAAGCGGACTTGGAGTACCTAATTTTACAGCAATATCCAATGATTTTAGTGCGTGTGCAAACATGCTTGATAAATACGAAGCAAAAGTATAATCGTGCCAAAAAGCAACTTGTGTAATATTCGGGTTCAATTGCTCAGCTTTTAATAGATTTTGCATAGCTTCTCCTGGTTTTGCCGAATGCGCGTAATGATTTCCTAAAAACCAATACGACATATAATTAGAAGTATCGAGCGCAATTGCCTTCCTAAAAGCACTTTCTGCAACCGCAAATTGGTCGTCGTCGTTCAAATTATATCTATAATGTGAAATGGTACCTGTAAGCAACCATTCGTCAATATTCTTGGCTTTTTTTGCTGAAATTTCTTGAATGCGTTTCAAGCGTTCCAAACTTGCTTCTCTCGAAATATCGTATGTCCACGTTTCTGACCAATGATTAAAAGCTTCCTGGTTTTTAATTATAAAATCTAAATCTTCCTGTATCAGTTTCAAATAGCTAACATTCTCAAAATTAATCACATTAATATTTGAAAATACGGGCGAACTGAACAAAATAAAAAAAAGTAAAAAATAACGGAAGTATATTTTAATCATGGTTTTACAGTAAATGTTGTGTGTAAAATACTCTATTATTAGACATAAAAAAAGTGCATTCGTTAAAAATGCACTTTCTTATATATAATGTATGTTATTTTGGAATTTATCCTCTAATAACGCCTCTTGAAATTACTATTTTTTGAATCTCAGAAGTTCCTTCGTAAATCTGTGTAATCTTAGCATCACGCATCAAACGTTCTACATGATACTCTTTTACGAAACCGTTTCCACCGTGAATTTGAACTGCTTCCACTGTATGTTCCATGGCTACTTTAGAAGCAAATAACTTTGCCATAGCACTTTCCATATCATAATTCTCTTTTGCATCTTTTTTACAAGCTGCTTGCATTACCAAGTGACGAGCAGCCGTAATATCTGTATACATATCTGCTAACTTGAAAGCAATTGCTTGGTGGTTGCATATTTCAGTTCCAAAAGCTTTGCGTTCTTTTGAATATTTCAATGCCAATTCATACGCTCCAGAAGCAATTCCTAAAGCTTGTGCTGCAATACCAATACGTCCACCAGAAAGTGTTTTCATAGCAAACTTAAAACCAAATCCGTCTTCACCAATTCGGTTCTCTTTTGGTACTTTTACATCGTTAAATTGTAATGTATGTGTGTCGCTTCCGCGAATTCCTAACTTGTCTTCTTTTGGTCCAATATCAAAACCAGGCGTTCCTTTTTCAACGATAAACGCGTTAATTCCTCTATGTCCTTTTTCACGATCTGTCTGTGCAATTACCAAATAAGTGTCTGCGCGTCCACCACTAGTAATCCAGTTTTTAGTACCGTTAATTACATAATGATCGCCTTTATCAATTGCAGTTGTTGTTTGTGAAGTTGCATCACTTCCTGCTTCTGGTTCGCTCAAACAAAAAGCACCAACATTTTCACCTGTTGCTAACTTTGTTAAGTATTTTTGCTTTTGCTCTTCCGTTCCATACGCTTCCAAACCGTAACATACTAATGAATTATTTACAGATACAATAACAGAAGCCGACGCATCAATCTTAGACAATTCTTCCATAATCAACACATACGAAATTGTGTCCATTCCGCTTCCTCCATATTTCGGATCTACCATAATTCCCATAAAACCTAATTCGCCCATTTTACGAACCAATTCTTGTGGAAACTCTTGTTTATTATCACGTTCAATAACTCCAGGAAGCAATTCCGTTCTTGCAAAATCTCTCGCTGCATCGCGAATCATCTCATGTTCCTCTGTAAGATTAAAATCCATAACTATATATTGTATTAGTAATTCTCTAAAAAATTCGCACAAAGATAATTCTAAAATAGCAGATTTTCAATAATAAGCGCTTATTTTTAAGAATTCTTAATTTATATGCGACTTAATTGTGAATCTTGCCTAAAAGTGGATTTAAAACGGCAAATTTTAAATACATTTACAATATGAGTCAGTATAAAGTGATTGGTGTCATGTCGGGAACTTCACTCGATGGAATTGATTTAGCCTACATACATTTCGAAAAAAACACACACTGGAAGTTTGAAATTCTAGTGGCAGAAACCATTCCGTATTCAAAATATATGTTTGCAAAACTTCAAGAAGCAATTGCTTACAACGATAAAGATTTAGGTAAATTTGATAGTGGCTATACAGAACATCTTGCAAAAATTATTAGTTCATTTATTGAAAAACATAACATAACAAACTTAGATGCAGTTTGTTCACACGGACATACCATTTTGCATCAACCAGAAAAAGGAATTACGTATCAAATTGGAAATCAAGAAATTTTAGCCAAATTAATAAAACAAAAAGTTGTGTGCGATTTTAGAGTGCAAGATGTGGAACTTGGCGGTCAAGGCGCACCTTTAGTGCCAATTGGTGACGAATTGTTATTTTCTGAATATGATTACTGTTTAAATTTAGGCGGATTCGCCAATGTTTCCTTTCACAAAGAAGGAAAACGAGTAGCGTATGACATTTGTCCCGTAAATATTGTGCTGAACAAATATGCAAAGCAATTAGGATTTGACTATGATGACAAAGGAAAACTGGCAAAATCGGGCGAATATTTATTAAGTCTAGGTTCAGAATTAAACAATTTACCCTATTACAAACAGCTTCCGCCAAAATCATTAGGTTTGGAATGGGTTCAAAAAGAAATATTTCCACGGTTAGAAACTTCTAAAAGAAAAGAAATAGACCTTTTACGAACATTTACAGAACATGTAGCAAGACAATTAGCACGCACTTTTAAAATAAGATCCAAAGTTTTAGTTACTGGTGGTGGCGCATACAACGATTATTTATTGAAGCGAATTCAATATTACAAAGAACTCCATTTGGTAAAACCAGCTGACGAACTCATTGAATACAAAGAAGCATTAATCTTTGGTTTTTTGGGAGTTTTACGCTTGCGCGATGAGGTAAATTGTCTCAAAAGTGTCACGGGAAGTGCCAAAGATCATAGCTCGGGGAAAGTATATAATTTCGGCTAGGATAAACTGTATGTTAAATTGTACAGCATCTATGCTTTAAAGAAGCGAACAATTTTTATATTTGCTAGAATAGAAACTAAGCAACTAAACACAGATAATTGAAAGAATTACTTAAAATATACGAAAACAAAGCACCTGAGATCGTTTTCAACTGGAAAGATCCTGAAACGGATGCAGAAGGTTGGACAGTCATCAATTCACTTCGTGGAGGTGCAGCTGGTGGCGGAACGCGTATGCGTAAAGGTTTAGATATGAACGAAGTACTTTCGTTGGCAAAAACGATGGAAGTAAAATTCACGGTTTCTGGACCTTCCATTGGTGGCGCTAAATCCGGAATTAACTTTGATCCGCAAGATCCGCGAAAAAATGGCGTATTAAAACGTTGGTACAAAGCGGTAGCGCCTTTGTTAAAAAGTTACTATGGAACTGGTGGCGATTTGAACGTTGACGAAATTCATGAAGTAATTCCAATTACAGAAGATAGCGGTGTTTGGCATCCGCAAGAAGGTGTCTTTAACGGACATTTTAGACCTACCGAAGCCGATAAAATCAATAGAATTGGACAATTGCGTTTGGGCGTAATCAAAGTAATTGAAAGTCCCGTTTTTTCTCCAGATGTTTCTCGTAAATATACCGTTGCAGACATGATTACTGGTTTCGGAGTTGCAGAAGCTGCACGCCATTTTTATGATATCTATGGCGGATCAATCAAAGGAAAACGCGCTATTGTACAAGGTTTTGGAAATGTTGGTGCAGCTGCCGCGTACTATTTATCACAAATGGGTGCAAAAGTAGTTGGAATCATCGACAGAGTTGGTGGCGTTATCAATGAAGAAGGATTTTCTCATGAAGAAATAAAAGATTTTTTCTTAAAAAAAGATGGAAATACACTTGTAGCAGACAAGATGATTCCTTTTGAAGAAATAAACCAACGTATCTGGGAATTGCCAACGGAGATTTTTGCACCGTGTGCTGCATCAAGACTCATCACGCAAGATCAAATTGATAAAATGATTGATACAGGTTTGGAAGTCATTACCTGTGGCGCAAATGTACCGTTTGCCGACAAAGAAATTTTCTTTGGACCAATTATGGAACATACAGATCAAAAAGTAAGCTTAATTCCAGACTTCATTTCAAACTGTGGAATGGCAAGAGTTTTTGCATATTTTATGGAGCGAAGAGTACAAATGACCGATGAAGCTATCTTTGAAGATACTTCCAAAATCATCAAAAAAGCATTACAAAATACATTCAAACGAAATGCATCAAAAGTAGACGTTAGTAAAACTGCTTTCGAAATTGCGTTAAAAGAATTA
>NZ_JBGCDL010000014.1:0-13796 GCF_045105435.1 Kordia sp.
TTTTTCGTTAAAAATTTTTGAAGCCTTGGAGAAAATTTAGAAAAATATTTATGGTTCTAGTTTTTCATAGAAAAAACTAGAAATACCTCTGGAAAAATTCCCTTTCTTTTGTTTCTTTTCTTTGGGAAAGCAAAGAAAACGAAAGTAAGACACAAAAATGAAGTATGTAGTATATAGTTATTTTGGCATACTTTTAATTTTAATCGAAAAGTTGTTTTCAATTAAAAACAAAAAAAGCGAACCATTTCTGGCTCGCTTCGGCTTTTAAAAAATTGGGTTTGGAATATTTATTTTTTAACCAACTTCAACGTTTTTAAGAGTGTACTTTCGTCGTATACTTTTATAAAGTAAATTCCAGAAGCCAGACTTTCAATGTTGATGTTATATAACATACCACTTTGCTGATTGGTGGTTAATTCATAGCTCTTTCCAGCCATGTCATATACTTGAATTGCTACTTTTCCGTTTAGCTTTTCTTTTCCAATAAATACATTTACATCTGTATTTGCAGGGTTTGGATACAAGCGAATTTCATCAGTTACGGCTTCTTCTTCTGGCAACGTAAGTAAGCCAACTTCTTCATTTGCTTGTCTTCCTACAATAGATGGATCTTTACGATTTGCTTTGTACTTGCTATTACAGAAATCTGTTAAGAACGTAGTATCTGCCAATAGCATTGGGTTTGAAGTGTCAAAAGGTGACTCAATACGCCATATAACTTCTGGAGATGTTACCGATTCTGGATTGGTAACGATCTCATTTCCAGCAACAATATGTACAATATAATCTCCAACAACAGTCAAATTTCCGTTGATGTAAATATCATTCCATGCGCGACAGGTATATACATTGTCGATAAGTGAAAAACGTTCTACAGGACTTCCGTCAAAAACAATATCATCTAAACCAACATTTTCAGGAGTAACACCAATATCTAAACCTGTATGTAATGTCGGATCAATATATTCATACGTGTAATTTTCCACAGGTAAATCAGGATTATTAATATCGTACGTTAATATTTGTGTACTTGTATTTTGTTGTCCTTTATCATTAAAAGTCTCATATTTAATATCTACGATTAAGATCAATTCAATATCATAAAATTCCAAACCAACACCTTGCGTCGTTTCGCTTAAATATTCTCCTTCAGTAGAGAAAAATTCTTGCTTTAAGCCAATTCCAGCTTTAAAAGCTCCAAGCGCGTCCAATGGCATAAATGGTGTTTGAAACGAACCATCAAAGTTTTCGAAATAGTGAACGTCTGTTGAAGCAGCACCGCCGTCTTCGTCTGTATACGGATGTGTAGTAAAGGATGTAGTAGCTCCCCAACCATCTTCCACAGTGTTTGTATAAGGTGTTCCTGTATAACTTCTCCATGGATCATACGTATTTACGTCGTACGCAATGGTTTTGTTTACAAATACATCGATATCTGCATATTCTCCAATTCTATGATTTTTATTATACGGATTTGCATGTAAGTTGGTGGTGTAATGCGGATCGATAAACGTGTTGAATTCTTGTCCGTTTACATCTATATAATCGGTTTTTGCTTTAAATCGAATCGCAGCTCTTATAGTATAATCCTCAATATCGACTGCTTTGTTTAACGAATAAGCAAGCGTATTGTTGACTTTTAATTGATATTCTGTCGTCCACGATTTATACGATACATCTTGTAATGCGCCACCAGAGTTTACTATGAAAAAGTCGTCTTCAAAAGCGGTATCGGGTGCATAACGTCTGGTAATGGTCATTTTTGGTGAATTTAATAAAGCAAAAGTTCCCAAGACTTCATTATACACAGGATATTCATACATGGTTTCTAAAATAGGATCTCTTTTGTCCAAAGGTTCTGGAGTGTCTAAATTTAGCACTTTTGTAGCTTCTGTTCCGTAGGTTCCAGGCGTGTAAAATGTAGGACCAGCTTTTTCAATAGTTGCCGAAATTAATCCTTGAAAATTCATTTCCGTAAAGGTTACACTTGGCAATCTACTTGCGTCTGGTTCGCTAGGTAATGGTACTTTTTCAAAGTTTTGTTCAATGTATGTTTTTGCATCAGAACCCAATACTTTTTTCGCAATTTTCAACAAGTTATCAATATCAAGTTTACCTGATTTTTTGATGAATGAACCATATTTTTCTTTCATTTTGGTAAACCATTCTGTAGCTTCAATTGGACCTGTATCAATGGCAGTTCCGCCAATTCCATAAGTAATGATGGCAGTTAACGCATATTTTAGTGTTTTGAGTGCTCCTAAATTATGTTCTACAATTTCATTTTGCTTTCCGGCAGCAGCCAAATCCGTTTTGTATTTTTCATAACGAGATTCATAATCTTCTACTAGTTTCTGCAACCCTTTATAAATTAGGATTCCGCCTTTTTCTTCGTCATTTCCTGTATAATCAAATCCAGATAAAAAACTCATCGGATCAATTTGTAAAGCGTCATTAATTAAATTATCTCCATCAGCTTCTACAGAAATTGCTCTTCCGTGTAATTCTATATTTTCGGTTCTTATCTCATTAAAATGGATTTGTATTTTTGATGGATAATAACAGGTACATGGATCATACGCAATTTGAAAATCGGCAGAAAACCACTGACGTTGTGCATTGGTAGCTTTTGCTAATGATTTCATCACCGTTACTTTTGATTCTTTATCTAAAGGAAGATCTTTTCCGCTATATAATCTTCCCAATCCTGTTGCGCCAGAATTATCATCATTCAGTACAAAACTCATGACAACTTCGATAGCATCTGCGCCAGAAGAAGCATCATCATCCAATCCAAAATTGGCAAAAAGTCTGATAACGCCCGAATATTTGTTGTAAAGAACAATATATGGCAAGGCTTGAAACGTTTCATTACTATCGGCAATGTCTACGTTATTTGGAAAACGACCAATGTTGACGAGCAGCAATTCCCAACCGTTTTTTGGAAGCGGTCTTGGTGAATTGTTAATGTAATTGTAATGCGGAATAGAGTTGGACCAAATATTGTCCATTTCTGGCAATGGAATTCCTGACCAAAACATGTTCGTTAAATCGTAATCTTCAAGTCCACCACCACCAGTAAGCGGAAACCAGTTAAATCCATTGAGATATCTTTCATCTCCATCTAAATGTTCTAAATCTTTCGGAAGTGCATTATTTGTAGGGTTTTCAGGATCAGTACTTACATCATTGTCACATTGTGCAAATGCGATGCTTGAACCCAATAAAAATAAGACACTAAATATGTATAGTTTTTTCAACATAGTGTGTGTTTATTTTTTTGTTTCAACTTTTTTCAATCTTTCTTCCAATTGTAAAACATACAAGGTAAGTTCTTCTACTTTTTCAACAAGTAAACGATTCATTTCTCCTAAATCGGCACCTTCTTTTTCAACTGTTTTTGCTGTTGGAATGTTCGGTAAATGTTTATTGGTAGTTACAAATGTTCGTAACTCATCTAAAGGCATTAAATCGTAGTCGTTCTCAAATACATAATCAGGAAAAGGATTTAAGGTTGTTGTATACTTTCTTGCATATACTTCTCCATTTGGACGAACTGCAAAATTTACATTATTACCATTTGTACTAACTACTTGAAGTGCATTATGAGCATTATTTCGCATGCGAACACTCAAACCAAATTTAGAACCTTGACTACTGTTTGAACGAATAAATAATCCGTTGTCAAATGTAGAAACAATATTAACTGCAGCTTGTTCAGGACTTGTGTTTGGCAGATAATAGCCATCTGAACCCATCCAAATTCGTTTGTGAGCACCATTTAGTGTTAATCCAACACTTCCTGTACGGAGTTCCAATTTCTTTTTCTCTTGATTGGTAATGCTGAAATCATATTTAGACATTCTAAGTACAGTTCCATCGGTACTGCTTGAACCAGTTAAAGAGTTTGTTAATCCGATACGAGCTGTTTTTCCGTAATTGAGACTTCCTCCTCTTGTACTTTTTGTTTGTGCAGCTCTGCTAGCTGGTAAATGCCCAGAACCACTAGAAATAATATAATCTGTAATTCCGTGTACTTGAAAATTAAAGTGTACGTCACTTTGGCTTGTTCCTGTTCCAATTCCGACTTCTCCTGTACTTGGATAAGGAAATGTATTATTCCATTGTGCGTTTGCAACTGAAACGAATAACCCTAGTAGTAAAATTAAATAATGCTTTTTCATTGTATAAGTATTTTTTATGATTAATTACTTATATGGGAAAATTAAGCACATTCATTACCCAAGAAAAAATAAAAAAGATAAATTTAGGGAATCAAATGTTATACGTGTGTAGTTGTAAATGTTTGATTTTTTGATAGTTATTTGTGAATTTGGACCATAAAAAAAAGCGAGCTTCTCAGCTCACTTTTTTTATATAATAGTATTAATTTTTTATTCAATAGGTTGTAACAATAAATCTTGTCCGTCTGATTCTGACATAATTAATCGGATCAATCCATCTGTTCGTTCCAAATACGAAAAAGCACCATTGTCAATAGTTGCAACAAGTGTTTCCGTCATAATTGGATTGCCATTTCCATCAATATCTTCTCGTTCTTCTAGTGTAAACGTATAATTGTATGTTCCTGCATCGTGAATTAAATTGTCATTAGAAACGACAACAATACCATCTTCTAAAAATTCATAATTGATACTTTCAGCAGAATAGTCGGTAGTTTGATTGGTAGAAAACGGCGTATAAATATACATGAGTTTCCAGTTGCCTAGCATTAAATTTTCTTGTTCATTTGCTTCTGTGATTTCTTCAGTAGCATCTTCGTCTGTGGAGCAACTTACAATTGCTGCGCACATACAAATTAAAAGAATTGCTTTTTTTATAATCGGTGGTTTAAATGCTATCACTAATATATGAAATTTCTTAAAAACTGTAAGTGTATATATGAGAGTTAGTTAATTACTGTTTTTATTCTAATTTGTTTAGTAAAACTGTTGTTTCATCAGATTTGAAACGTTCCGTAATTTTTGTGTTTTTTTGCAATGCTTCCATGGCTTTTTCTTTATTCTCCATCTTTAAATATAGCATGGCGGTATACCAATTTCCTTTGGAACGTTCGTATGGATCAGTAACATTAGCTAGTTTCTGAAAAGTAGCAATTGCTTTTTCGTTTTCATTCAATAAATCATAAGAAGCGCCAAGATATACCAAGCTGTTTGTATACAATTCGTATGTTGGCGTTACTTTTTGAAAGAAATCAGCAGCTTCTTTATACTTTGCTTGTTTAAAAGCAATTTCACCTTCTGTAAATGCATCTTTTTCCGATCCTTTTTCAGCGAATGAAGATAATCCAGACCAATCTACATAGGTTTCATAATACGAACTATACGCAGTATTCATTTGTGTTGTGTAAATTCCGAAAAACAAAATAAGCACAGCTGCAATAGCAATGTACTTGTAGTATTTTTGTAGCGGTTTTACTTTCGTTTCTTCACTAATATATGCAGCTTCTGCATTGCGAATATTGGTAGATAAATCTTGGTATTCTTTACTGCGTATTTTAGACTTTAATTCGGTTATCCGTTCTTTATTTTCAGGTTGTTGAATATTATACCATTCCTTTTTACCAAGAATGTCAAATAGTTGTTGTTGCAGGCGCACTTCTTCTTTAAATTCGGGTTCGCTGCGCAAACGTTTTTCAAAAGCTTCCTTTTCTGTTGTTGACAGTGTATTGCGTAAATAACCATCAATTTGATTTAGTAATTGTTCCGTAAGTTCTATTGCCATTTCTTCAATTTTTGAAATAGTTTATCTTCTTTTATAAGCTTTATAAGCTTTGTTCTACACTTAAAAACACGTTGGCGTACCGTATTAATAGATGCGTATGCATATTCAGTTAGAATTTCCTCATAGCTAAGACCATTAAAATAACTACTTAGAATTTCTTTGCAATTTCCTGAGAGCAAATCAAACTTATCAATGTAAAAATCAAACAATTCTTGTTCAACAATGAAGGTGCTTAATTCTTCCTCTTTGTCTACTAGGGTATGTGTATCAGTTTTTATTACCTTGTTTTTCAAAGTTTTTTTCCAAATATTTTTACAGACCACAAATAAATAGGCTTCAAAGGATTGTATTTCGGTTCTTTTTTCTCTTTGTGTAACTATAATATACATCAATCCGTCATGGAAAACATCAGAAGCATCTTGTGAATCGCCTCTATTTTTGAGAATAAAGGATTTTATTTTTGGAAATACGCTGCTGTAAATTTCTTTTGTAATTTTCTCATTTCCAGTTATCAGAGCATTTATAAATCTTTCACTATCTTTCATAAATTAAAAATGATTAAAAATATTGGGTAATGTTTTCAGTGTTTATTCCCCTATATGTAAACGCAAAAATTAAATTTTATGAGAAATATACAAAAACTTATTGCATTTGTATTCGTATTACTTGCATGTTCATGCACAACAGATGATACTTTTATTGACTCAGAGAGTACTGTAGTATCAAAAAACAATAATGCCAACACTACACAGGGAGTTTCCCCGAACAATATGCCTGTGTATTCACAAAATGAATTGATTATTCAATACAAACCAGGAACTCCTGAGACTATGAAAGCTACAATTCGAACGAATCATGGAATCAATCCGAGTTTGTCAATATTTATGCAAGGTTTTGGCATTTATGAAATATGTAGATGTAACAATCAAGACATAGAAAAGTGGATTTTTCCTAACGGAACCATCAATATAGAACCAAAAAAAGGAGTCATTGAAGATGAAATAGATGGAGAAGCACATGGTGTTGACAATGTAGATTACGAATTTACTTATGGCTTTGAGGTAGACAATCCGGCAACAGGAACAGGAGCAGATACAAGTTATGTATCGTATATTAAACCTGTAAATAACGGAATTACTATTGCTATTTTAGATACAGGATTGGCAACAGGTTTAACCGTTTTTAATGATGGAGGCGGAGCAACTCAATTTTTGTACAATGCCGCAGATACTGCTATAGGAGAAGAGCTGTCGGGTTGGGATTTTGTAAATAAAGATGCGAACACGTTTGATGATGACCCTAACATGCACGGTAGTATTATAGCTTTTCAAATTAGTAATTCGTTAACCTCTCAAAATATAAAGCATCAAATAATGCCGATGAAAATTGCAAACAAACAAGGAAAAATAAGTTACTTCAATTCTATATGTGGAACGTTAAGAGCTTTTGAAGTTGCTGATGTTGTCAACATGAGTTTTGGTTGGTATAACGATCCTTTTGGTGATTTTGGAAACACCATTTTTGAAAACTTACTAGAAACGTATAGTGATGTAATTGTGGTTGCTTCTGCTGGAAACAACGGAACTAATAATGAAGAAATACTGCATTATCCATCGTCATTTCCGCAACCAAATGTTATTTCTGTAGGATCGTATAACGAAACATTAGGAATCGCTTCTGCTTTTTCAAATTATGGAAGTACTGGTGTCGATTTTTACGCCAAAGGAGAAGAAATATCTTTTTATGCATCTTCTGTAGAAGGAACCTCTTTCGCAGCACCGCAAATTGTAATAAAAGTGGCTGAAATAATGGATTCTGGTATCATGTCAGATTTGCCAATGGTAGACAGAGTAGCAGCGCTTGGACTTCCAGTTACGGAGTTTTTTATTCGCTTGCGCGATCGGGAAACTGGAGAAGAAATCATAGATCCTGGAACAGGTGGTTTCATGTATATGAATACCGTATATAATAGATACATTCCTATAGGTGATTAATAAATAACGTCTATTTTTATTACAAAAATGGTTTCCTTTCGTGTACTTTTATTGCTAAACTGTTTGTGCTTTGTATGCTTTTCAAATGCACAAGATGCGCTTGCATTTAAAATAGATAGTGTACAGAAAATAAAAAATAAAAAAGTAAAAAAAGAAGGCTTTAAAACCATCCTTCAACAGCAAGACACATTAGTAGAAACAGAAAGTTTAGGAACGCTTTATCATGCACTTGGAAATTCTTATTACGAGGAAAAAAAGTATGATAAAGCGTTTTTATGTATACAAAATGCAGTAAAAATAAGGGGAAAATATAAAAACTTAGAAAACTTAAATGAAAGTAGGTATAAGTTAGCTGCTATATACAATAAACAGAAAAAACCACAAAAGCGATACGCCGTATTGGAAGAAATTACAAACGATCAAGGAATCGATGAATTCACCAATAAAGCACATCGAATTTTAGGTAAAATAGAAAGAAATAAAGGCGATTATCACAAATCAATATCCTTTTTAGAATCAGGCTTTTTAAACAAACCTACTCAAAAATTAAAATATGAAAACCTACTTCGATTTAGTATCATACTAACGTATGCAAGAAAATATCAAAGTACATTCGATTTGGATGAGAGTAATGCTGATTTACAAAAAATAGAAACTCATAAAAGGAGTATTGAAAAAAACGGAATCAAGGATGCAACATCAAAATTAAGCCCCAAAAGTGTGGCGGCTATGCACAATAGTATTGCAATAATATATGATAGCTTTCAAGAGTTAGAAAAAGCCTTAAATTATTATAAAAAGGCCTTAGATTTTTATTCAGAAAATGACGATTTATACAAGGAATTAAAAGTCTTAAGTAACATCGGTCTTATTTATTACAAACAGGAAAAAAATGTACTTGCATACAAAACATACAATCGTGTAATAAAAGAATCTAAAGATGGAGAACAACGTGCAATGGCCTACGATAATGTGGGTTATTATTTGCCTAACATGTCTGCAAAAGATAAAATTCCATACTTTCAAAAAGCAATTTGCTCCGTTTTAGAAAAAGAAGCAAATGAGGAATTTCAATTGCCAACATTATCAGAAATAAAAGCATTGGATTATGAACAAGATGTATTAACATATTTGATTGATTTAGCTGATCATTATATGCAAGCTTTCGAACAAAAAAAAGAAAAAGAATACCTTCAAAAAGCCAAAGAAACAGTTGTATTAATTGATCAATTAGTATCTTATATTCGCTATAAAGTGGATACAGACGCTTCTAAATTATTTTGGATAGAAAAAGGAGTCAATACCTATGTGCTAGCTGTAGAAGTTTGTTACTTACTTCAAGATACTGAAAAAGCATTCTACTTCATGGAAAAAAACAAAGCACTATTACTGCAAGAAAACATAAAAACCTTTCAAGCAAAATTGGTGTCAAATATTCCAAAATCAACACTAGAACGTGAATATCAACTAAACTATGAAGTAGCATCATTGCAAGAACAATTTCAATTGAAATCCGATAATGATGAATTGAAACAACAATACATTCAGAAAAAGTCGGAATATAAAACCTTCATGGATTCCATGCAACGGATGTATCCGAAATACATAAAAACAAAAGAAAAAGTAGCGATTGTTTCTTTAGAAAGTGTCATAAAAAAATACAACACACAAGAAACCGCTTTTGTCGAATATATTTTACACGAAACCGATGGATACGGAATTTTTTATGATGGAAAAACACTCGATTTTTTCAAAATTGAAGCGATAGAAAAATTTCAAATGCAATTGCAATCCGTACGAGATTTTATGACCAAACGCAGTATGGACACTAAAGAACGAAAAGAATTTCAAACAATCGGACATCAAGTATTTCAGCAATTATTTCCATTCAACAATGCATTGGAACGTTTGCAAAACAAAAAACTAACCATCATTTCCGATCAAGCATTGCAGTATATTCCGTTTGAAATATTACCAACGCAAACTACGGGAAAACTATCTAAAAGCTATCTGGTTAATACCATAGAAACTTCATACTTACAATCGTTTTCACTCTTTAATCAAATTCAGCAAAAGCAAAATACGCCCACAAAAAAGTTATTAGCGATCACACCAATTGAATTTCAAAACAAAGAATTGCCAACACTCACAGAAGCTACCGAAGTTTTTGAAGCTTTTAAAAAAGATACAACAACTCTATTCTTCCAAAGAGGAAAAGCCACAAAAGAAAACTTTTTAAAGCATCAAAATCATTTCAGTATCATTCACCTCAATACACACGCAGGTTTAGACAGTATAACACAAACACCTTGGATTGCTTTTCAAGATAGTAATATGACACTTAATGAACTCTTAGGACTCGAAAATCAGGCAGATTTGGTCATTTTAGATGCGTGTAAAACAAACGATGGTATCAATCTTTCGGGCGAAGGAATCATCAATCTTTCCAGAGGGTTTTTCTACAACGGCACCCAAAGTGTATTGGCTTCACAATGGAACGTCAATGAAAAAGCTGGAAACGAAATATTACAAATGTTTTACACAGAATTAGAAAAAGGAAACTCGAAGTCGAAAGCATTGCAACTTGCCAAAAAGAACTATCTGCAGCAGCATGAAATGGAACAAAACATACCGTATTATTGGGCAGCTTTTACCCTTACCGGAAGTACAAACGCACTTGTAGAAACTTCTTGGTGGAATGTTACCACAATTACGATCGGACTTATGATCTTAATTTTAATACTTTTTTATTACAGAAAGAAAATTTTTAAATAAGTATAAAGAGTTTACAAACAATACAATACGCTATTTTTATTAAGAAAGACTAGCTTTTTTCATTTTTGTTGGGTAATAAATCTCTCAAAACTTCCCATATAGATAAATAGATCTATCAAGGGAAACTCGAAAACCTTTTTAAAAGAGTAGAGGTCATTAACAAAATAACAACCATGAAAAAAATAATATATTATTTAATTCCGTGTATGTTTTCATTCTTGGTCATTGGATGTAGTGAAGACGATCGACTACTAGAAAACACTGAAGATACAACGCTTCAAGATATTCGTCAGTTGACAGACGATTTTTTGAAAGTACAAGATAAAATAACGATACATACTAAAGCTATTGATCCTGCAGTTGCGGCAGTTGATATTAAAGCAGCAATTGATTCTTATAACAATGATCCAAGTGATATGGACAGTGTATATGCAGATGGAATTGCAGCTTCTGGCTTAGCCTCTAGTGGAATTGCGCAACCAAATCCAGGTAGTGGAGCTGACAATACTGGAAATCCATTAGATCATGCAGGAAAATACCATGTAGATATTTTACACCATCAATTAACACAGCAATATAATTATGTTGCGCCTAATGGAGTTTTTAATTATGATAGATCAGTAGAAGTAACGCGAAATTTATTGGTAATGTATGGCGAAAATGTAACTCAGTCAAACAGTCATACGTCAAGTTCATTTAATGTGTATTACAATAAATTACGACAAGAACTTCAATCTGTAAATAACTTATTGTCAAAAGCGATATTAAAGATGAGAGCTCAAGGAAAAATATCTTCTTTAGAAAGTCAAATATTACATTCTTATTTTACGATGCAAGAAGGCGCTACATCTCTTAATTCTTATATTCAGTACTCTATACAAGTTGAGCAAATGGTACTCAATTCAAGTTATCCACAAAGTACAAAAGACTTTTTATTATTTACGATGGCAACAGCACGTCATGACTTTAACTATTGGAATCCTTATGGAGTATAAAAACTAACTAGCAATTAATTTAATGAATTATGAAAAAATATATAAATATAGTATCAATCGTAACATTCATACTTTTAATAAGTAGTTGTTCAGAAGAAATAACAAAAGAAATTAGTGCAGAGAATGAAGCTATTGAAGAAATTTCAAAAATAACAAATGACTTTTTAGCATCGCAAGAAGGAAAAATACCTTCCTCAAACAGCAAAGCATTTGATCCAAACGATTATATACCAGATATTGAAGCAGGACTAGAAGATTATATGGAAAATGGAGATGTAGGACAGGCTGTATCTGTAGGAATAGCGGCATCCCAAAAAGCGACTAGCGGACATGTATGTCCAGCAAATGGTAATGGAGGAAATTCAATAGCAAATGTAATAAACACAGCAAATCCACTAGATTATGCTGGAAGATATCATGCGGAAGTTTTAGAAGAAGCATTGATTATGCATAGAAATCAAATATATCCAAATGGAGTTTTTAATTTTACGAATTCGATTAATTACACACACAATTATTTAGCTTCAAACAATATGTATATTAATTCAACAAATGCCATGACAGAGAGCGAATTTAATGTGTTTTATGCTAATATGATTACGCTACTTCAAAACAATAACTATAAAATGTCAAAAGTTGTTAGGATACATGAAAACGAAGGAAGAATGTCATCAACGGAGCGTCAGATATTAGAAATGTACTTTCTAGCACAAGAAAGTTCTAATACATTAAATGGATACATTCAATATTCTATTCAAACAGAAAATTCAGTGCAAAACTCAAACCTATCAAGCGATTCAAAAGACTTATTGTTATTTACCATGGCAACTGCGCGCCATGACATCAATTTTTGGAATCCTTACTAATCAAAAAACGAACAACCATCACAAATAAGGGGAATATGTATAATAGATACTTTTATCAGACCAACTGAAAAAGGGTATCAAATTTTTGCGTTGATTATGCATATCAAAAAAGGCTTTCTGTAACAGGAAAGCCTTTTGAAGTTTATGAAAAAATTATAGAATTGAAAAATTACAAAAGCATTCCATAAATTATTTATACTTTTATGCGTGAAATAAAATAGGAAGTATATCAATGAAGATACTTATTACGGGAATTGCAGGTTTTATTGGTTCGCATGTCGCAGAACATTTATACAATTTAGGTCATGAAGTTATCGGAATCGATAATTTTTCAAACTATTATCCAGTTGAGTTAAAAAATAAAAATGCAGCTGTATTACGTGCCAAAGGAATTAAAATTTTACAAGCCGATTTGCGCGAAGTAACTTCCGTAAATCAATTGCCAGAAACCATTGACTATATTTTCCACTTTGCAGCACAACCTGGTATTGCAGCAACGTCTACTTTTGAAGATTACCTGACTAACAATGTCATAGCCACTCAAAACTTATTGTCGTATGCGTTGAAACAAGATGATTTAAAACTCTTTATAAATATTGCAACTTCCTCTATTTATGGTTTAAATGCTACATTTCCAGAAACGGTGGCGCCACAACCAGCGTCGCATTATGGAGTTACAAAACTAGCGGCAGAACAATTGGTTTTATGCAGCTCCAGGCTGAACGAACTCAAAGGCTGTTCCTTACGTTTATATTCTGTATACGGTTCGCGAGAACGTCCAGATAAGCTTTTTACAAAACTTTTAGACTGTGGATTGAACAACAAAACATTTCCGCTATTTCAAGGCAGCTTATCGCATTTACGAAGCTTTACACATGTAAGCGACATTGTAAAAGGAATTGTAAGTGTTATAGGAAAAGAAGAAGTGTGCAATGGCGAAATTTTCAACATTGGAACCGAAGCAGAATACACAACACAACAAGGTGTAGCTGCTGTAGAAAAATTACTCAATACAACTATAAAATTTGAAGAATTACCACCGCGTTCGGGCGATCAACAGCGTACAAAAGCTAACATTGACAAAGCTCGAGAACTCTTAAACTACAATCCGACTGTAACTTTAGAAGAAGGTGTAGCTGAACAATTGGTTTGGTTTCAAGGTTTATAATGAATTTGAAGCTGAACTTGAATGAACAATAAATTCCCTCAGTAACAACCAAACGTCACTTCGAGTGAAATTTTACAGAAATTTTATATCGAGAAGCGCTTTAAAAGAGGAGAAGCCGATACTAAAATTCTAAGAGTGTCAGCGATCTAACAGCGAAGCGCATCTAAAATCACAACAAAAAATGGCTATTACTAAAGAAACAGATTGCCACGTCGCTATGCTTCTCGCAAGGACGTTTCAATGACTACCAAAA
>NZ_JBGCDL010000015.1:0-13858 GCF_045105435.1 Kordia sp.
AATGAACAAACGAAAAATATGTGCCGTAGTCACCGCACGACCATCATACAGTAGAATCAAAACTGCGCTCAAAGCAATTCAAGAGCATCCAAACTTAGAATTGCAATTGGTTGTGGCTGGTTCGGCGTTATTAGGTCGTTACGGAAATGCGGTCAATGTGATTGAAAATGACGGCTTTAAGATTGATGAAAAAGTATTCATGGTCTTGGAAGGCGAAAGTCCAATGGCAATGGCAAAAACCACGGGTTTAGGTGTGATGGAGCTTTCAAACGTATTCTACAACCTAAAACCAGATGCGGTCATTACGATTGCAGATCGTTTCGAAACCATTGCAACAAGTATTGCGGCGGCGTATCAAAACATTCCATTAGTGCATATTCAAGGTGGAGAAGTTACAGGGAATATTGATGAAAAAGTGCGACATGCAAATACGAAATTAGCTGATTTACATTTAGTTGCTTCTGAAGATGCAAAAGATCGTGTCATAAAATTAGGTGAAGATCCAGCGTATGTCATCAATACAGGTTGTCCGTCGATTGATATTGCGAAAGAAGTGTTAGATGCAGCAAATTATAAATTTGATCCAATCAAAAAATATGGTGGAGTTGGAGCTGATTTAGACCTTTCTAACGGCTACTTAGTCGTAATGCAACATCCCGAGACAAGTCGTTACAAATCGGCACGAGAAGACGTGTTATGTACTTTAAAAGCGATTCATGAACTCAATATTCCAACGTTTTGGTTTTGGCCAAATGTTGATGCAGGTTCAGACGGAACTTCAAACGGAATTCGCTATTACAGAGAAAATTTCAATCCAGATAACATTCGTTTCTTTAAAAACATGCAACCGAACGACTTTTTACACTTATTAAAAAATAGTGATTGTTTAGTCGGAAATTCGAGTGTGGGAATTCGCGAATGTTCGTTCATTGGCGTTCCAACGGTAAACATCGGAACACGTCAAAACCGCCGTCAACGTGGAAAAAATGTAATTGATGCAGCATATGATAAAGATGCAATCAAAGCAGCAATTCAAGAACGAATTGGTCAAAAAGGAAGACTTTCAGAACATATCTATGGAAATGGAAACTCTGGAAAACAAATAGCGGAAGCATTGGCAAATACAAAATTAATCGCGCATAAAACAATTATGTATTAGTATTTAGTTTTGAGATGTTAGTATTAAGTATTGAGAAACAAATCAACAAATACACAAAAAACGAATTAACAAATATGAAGTTTATAAGTTTAACAGTTTCCACTTTGATAATGAACAGGAAGTAAACAACTTAACAGACAACAGACAACAGACAACAGACAACAGACAACAGACAACAGACAACATGAACATACTCGCAGTCATACCAGCAAGAGGCGGAAGCAAAGGTGTTCCAGGGAAAAACAAAAAATTACTCGATGGAAAGCCATTAATTCAATACAGTATTGACGCTGCATTGCAGTCAAAATACATTTCGGAAGTTGTGGTAACGACTGATGATGCCGAAATTATCGCTATTGCGAAATCGCTTGGCGCGAATGTACCTTTTGTGCGACCAGAACACTTAGCAGAAGACACAACACCAACATTACCAGTTATTCAGCATGTAGTTTCTCATTTTGAAACGCAAGGAAAACACTTTGATGCGATCTGTTTATTACAACCGACAAGTCCATTTAGACCAAAAGGATTCTTAGACAAAGCTTTAGAAACTTTTCATGAAAAAGGAACAGATTCGTTGGTTTCTGTATTAGAAGTTCCGCATCAATACAATCCACATTGGACGTTTGAACCCAATGAAAATGGAGTTTTGCAGATTTCAACTGGTGAACAAAATATCATTCCAAGACGGCAAGAGTTACCAAAAGCCTATCACAGAGACGGAAGTATCTATATCACCAAAACGAATGTATTAATGCATGAAAACTCGCTTTACGGGAATTCTGTAGCATATATTGTTTCTGATGAGAAATTTTATGTGAACATTGATACGATAGAAGACTGGGAAAAAGCAACAGAATTAGCAAAAACGATTACACTTTGAAACTTGAAAAACATAGGATAACCAATTTTCATATTTCTTTTGGTAAGAATGGATTTGATGTGCAACTATTCAAAGAAGATAACAAAGGAAGTAATTTGTACACTTTTAGCAGTGAATTGTTTGAAATTGTATGGTATTCATCAGATCATTCGGAAGAAAAAATCGTAGGTTTTATCAAGAAATTACATGATGATTCAGATAAAACATTAGAAAATATTTATAATGAATTAGGTGGTGTTTTTGAAATTTTTATTCTTAATAAAAAATATGATAAATTATTTGTTTTAAATGGTTTATATGGTGTGAATGGAAGTTTTTATTTAATAGAAAAAGAGCAATTCAAATTCTTCTTAAACTTTCAAAACTATAAAGAATTTCAAATTCCATTACAATTTGATGAAGTTGGTATACAAGCGCATTTTGCATTTGGATATCAAGTGAAACCATTTCCATTACCATACAAAGGAATTTCACGATTACAAGGTGGAAATCTGAATACTTTTGATTCAAATTTAGATCATACAACCAAAGAATTAGCAATCAAATTTTCAACAGAAAAAGCATCATTTTCATTAAAAGATGGAATGAATGTTACTGATAATTTATTTTTTGGCGCTACGGCTGGAAAAGATAGTTTAACATTGTTAAGTCAGGTTTCAAAAGGAGATAAAGATGTAAAAACAGGAAACTTTGGCGAAATCTATGCTGCAGATGTAATTCAAGGAAAAGAAATTGCTGTAAAACTGGGTATTTCCTATGATCACACAACTTTATGTGATGAAAAAGAATTTGAACACTACGCAAATCGAATAGCTAGTATTTCCGGCGGATTGGGAACAATTTCTTATGTTGATATGTTGAAATTTGTAGATCAAGGAATTCCAAACGATTACAGCTATGTCATGGGAGAAGCTGGTGAATGTGTGCGCATGTTCTTTCCTGAAAATTCAAATCTCGCGAAAGCGATGCATAACTATTTAACACCAAAAGAATTTTTAGAAAACTCATTATCAGTAGATTATCAAGAATTTGTAAAAGCATATCCTGAAAATATTTCAACTGAAATCACTAAAAATTACAATGGAGATTCAAATGCTGAAATTCTAGTTAATTTCTACAGAAAAGGACGTTTGCCAGGTAATTTTGGTAACAGACACAAATTATTAGCTGCTTACAGAAACAAAATAACGCCGTTTTTACACGAAGATTTCATCAAACAAACACATAATTTACCGCATAAACGGTACGAACACGATCGAATTCATGAGCAAATAATCTATGAATCGAATCAAGATTTAGTACACTTTTTCAGGAATCCAATCAAGTCAGATGTATCTGTTCAAGACTGGAATCATCGCATTTCCAGTGAAATAGGAGTGACGTTATATCAAATGTTAGAAAAGCACATTGAGGCGTTAAAAACAGTATTTGATACTCAGAAAGTACTGACTTTGGCAAAAAAACAACAAAAATCACCGAATAGAGGACTTTATTTTCTTTTTAGAATCGTTTCAATGGCTATATTTGTCGACAATATCAATAACGCTGTTGCCCCATGCGAAAAAAGATAATTTCCATATTTGTGGGATACCAAAGTTTTGAAAATCATTACGCAAGTGATTTCTTTGAAACTCCCGAAAACATTGACATGTTGCTTTGGCACAATGTCAAATCGTCTGCATTGGGAAAATTGCCAGAAAACATTCAAACACAACAACTTCCTGCATTTGATTACAAAGGTAAAACAGACTTTTTACGCTATTTAAAAGCAAAAGCAACCTTAAATTACAATGATAAAACGCAAAAAGTGCAAAACCATCATTTGTACAGAGTTGCACCAGGAAAGAGTAATTTAAAGAAAAAGTTAAAATTTGGACTGATTAACTTTTTAGCCTATTTCTATGCTTCTAAAAAAGGAATTCAAAAACTAGAAGATCTTTTCTTTCAACAAACACGCAAATCAAGTAATTATCAAGCGTGTTTGGCATATTTAAAAGACAATACACCAGATTTAATATATTGTTCTCATCAAGTATCAAGTTTATCGCTAGCGCCTGTATTGGCGGCGCGTGACTTGGGAATTCCTGTCGTAAGTTTTATACATTCTTGGGACAATCTTCCGAAAGGGAATAAAATGCTAAAAGCAGATCATTACTTCGTTTGGAGCGATTATATGAAGACAGAAATGTCAGCTTATTATCCGGATGAAGTCAAAGAAAATAACATTACGATTACGGGAACGCCACAATTTGCCTGTTATACCAAAGCAGAATATTTAATTCCAAAAGAATTATTTTACAAAGCATACAAGTTGCCAACGGATAAAAAACTACTTTGTTTTTCCGGTAATTTTACCTCTATCGGAATGGATGATCCGTTGTATTTAAAGGATTTAGCGGAAGCAGTAAAAGCACATAATCAATCGAATTCAGAACAATATCATGTCGTTTTACGTGCCAATCCAGCAGATTATAACCAAGGATTTATTCCAATTTTAGCAGCATACAAAGATGTTATTACGGAAGTCATTCCTACATGGAATCATGACGAATTTCCATTGCCAGAAAGTTATACGGTCAATTCGAATTTAGGTGTTTTATACAGCACATTATACTATAGTAGCGGTATGTTCAATATTGGTTCTACAATGGCACTTGACGCGATATTACTAGGGAAACCAGCTTTTTACTGTTGTTACAAACAGAAAAATGGTCACAAAGACTTCAATATAGATCGCTTGTATCAATTTGTACATTTTAAAACCTTGACTGTTCATGATAGAGCGGTTTACAGATTGAAGTCACAAGAAGAAATAACTAAGCTATTACTAGATTTTGATACGTTAGAAACACAAAATCGTGACGAACGCGCGGCTTGGGCAAAAAGTATTGCCAAACATCCGTTAAATGAAGTTCGCGACAGAATGTATCACGCTTTTCAAAACCTATTGAACTAATGCATATTGCGTTCTTACTTCCCGAATATCCACACGAAAAACTTCCGAAATCGGCAGGAATAGGGACAAGTACGAAAAATTTACTCAAAGCTTTAGTAGACAAAGGTTTGAAAATTACAGTATTCACTTATTTTCAAGATGTACAAGAAGTATTTCAAGATGGTGACATCACGATTCATAAAATAAAATTGCGTAAATATCCTGTATTGACCTGGAAGTTGAACGAAGGAATCATCAACAAATACATCAATAAAATCATCAAGAAAGATAAGATTGATGTAATTGAAGTGGTTGATTGGACAGGAATTTCGGCAAATATGAACTTTCAAATTCCGCAAGTGATGCGTTTGCACGGAAGCGATACGTTTTTCTGTCATTTAGAAGAAAGAGAAATAAAGCAAGCCAATTTTAATCGTGAACAAAAAGCATTTCAAAAAGCAAATAAAATCATTGCAGTAAGTGAGTTTGTTGCAGAAAAGACAAATTCGTTATTTGCTTCAAATAAAGAAGTTACTGTCATTCCGAATGGAATTTACATGAATGATTTTAAACCGAATACAACGAAGAAAGTTGATGGAACAATTCTCTATTTTGGAACCTTAATTAGAAAAAAAGGAATTCTAGAATTAGCGTATATTTTTAACGAATTGATTCAGAAAAATAGCAATTGTCAGTTGTTATTAGTCGGAAATGATGCAAAAGATGCAAAAGAACAGCGTTCGACTTGGAAAATTTTTCAAGAGAAACTTTCTGCGGAAGCGTTAAAAAAAGTCAACTATCTTGGAGTCGTAGATTACAATCGCATGAAAGAACTGATTAATGAAGCAAGTGTTTGTGTATTTCCTTCCTTGGCGGAATCGTTCGGAATGGTGACAATAGAAGCAATGGCGCTAGAAAAACCGTTTGTAAATACTGATTATCCTTGGGCAAAAGAAATTGTAGAAGACGGAGAAACTGGCTTTTTAGTCAATCCAAAATCACACACTGAATTTGCTGAAAAGATCAATTTATTATTGACAGACAAAGAATTGGCTTCAAACATGGCAAAAAAAGGAAGAGCAGCAGCAATCAAACGATTTGATATCACGAAAATAGCAGCTCAAAATATAGCAGTTTATAACTCATTAGTAGGAGCGAAGTTATGAAATTTACACTCATCATTTGTACATATATGCGCCCGAAACCATTGCAAACACTATTGCAATCGGTTACGGCACAAACGGTGTATCCAAATGAAATATTGATTGTAGATGGTTCTCGAAACTCAGAAACTGAGGAAATGTTAAACCAAAATTCATTTAAAAACCTCAGTTACTTTAAAGTAGATGATGCTGAACGTGGTTTGACAAAGCAACGAAACTTCGGAATTAGAAATGTAACTGAAACAAGCGAAATTGTTTGTTTTTTAGATGATGACACAATTTTAGATAAAAATTATTTTAAAAACTTAATTGCAACATATAGTGTGTATCCAAATGCCTTAGGTGTTGGTGGTTTTATTACGAATGAAGTTCATTGGACGAAAATTGCAAAAAACACAAAGCCAAATTCTAAATCATTTGTCTATGATGGCTGGTTTAGAAATGAATCAGTACGATTTAGATTGCGCCTAAAGTTAGGTTTATTAGATGAAACAAAACCATGCTATTTGCCATCTTTTGCACATGGTCGTTCCGTAAGTTTTTTGCCGCCGACAGACAAAGTTTACCCTGTAGAACTCTTTATGGGCGGCGTTTCATCATTTAAAAAAAACGTTTTAGATACTATTAAATTTTCAACTTATTTTGAAGGTTATGGATTATATGAAGATGCCGATTTTACATTACGAGTTTCTAAACTAGGGCAATTATATGTCAATACAGCTGCAAAACTAGAACATCATCATAATATTGCTGGTCGCCCAAACAAATATAGTTATGGAAAAATGGTGGTAAAAAATGGTTGGTATGTTTGGCGAATCAAATATGAGAATCCAACTCTGAAATCACGTCTTAAATGGAATGCAACTGTTTTATTCTTGGCATTTCTAAGATTTACAAATATATTTACGCAACCTAAAAAAAAGGAAGCGTTTACTGAGTCATTTGGCAGAATCGCGGCTTGGTTCAAATTATGGTTCCAAAAACCCCAAATAAATCGCGATACAGTTAAAAACACTGTAAGTTAACATGAACTTTCTAATCATTACACACGTTTTACATGCCAAAAAGGAGGCAGAATACCTTGCATACGCGCCGTATGTGAAGGAAATGAACTTGTGGCTAAAATATGTAGATAAAGTTACGATTGTTGCGCCATTACTGGCAGATAAGGAAATTAGACCAATTGATATTGCCTATCAACATAAAAACATTGATTTTAAATCGATTCCAGCGTTTGACTTATTGACGTTGAAATCAAAATTGAAAACCTTGTTCGTATTGCCGATCATCTTTTTTAAGATTATTGGAGCGATGCGAAAAGCAGATCATATTCACTTACGTTGTCCTGGAAACATTGGATTGATTGGTTGTATTGCCCAAATTTTCTTCCCGTCGAAGACTAAAACGGCGAAATATGCTGGAAATTGGGACCCAAAGAGTACACAACCATTGAGTTATCGATTACAGAAACGAATTCTATCCAATACATTCTTCACCAAAAAAATGAACGTTTTGGTCTATGGCGATTGGAAAAATCAAACAAAAAACATAAAATCGTTTTTTACAGCAACGTATCGAGATAGTGATAAAGGAGAAGTTTTGAAGCGTACTTTTAAAGACACAATTCGATTTAGTTTTGTAGGTTCATTGTCGCCTGGAAAACGTCCTTTGTTGACAGTTCAAATTACAGAAGAATTGTTGAAACGCAAGTATAATGTGCGATTGGATATTTTTGGTGATGGCGCGAAGCGAAAGGAACTAGAAGATTATATAGAAAAAAATAATTTAAAAAAACATATAAAATTACACGGAAATGTCGCTGCTGAACAGGTAAAAGAAGTGCACAAAAATGCACATTTTATGATGTTACCTTCAAAATCGGAAGGTTGGCCAAAAGTAGTGGCAGAAGCTATGTTTTGGGGAAGTTTGCCAATTGTAACTAAAATTTCTTGTGTTCCATACATGTTAGATCAAGGAAATCGTGGTATTTTGATAGCACCAAACGTTTCAACTGCAGTCGAAGCGATTGAAAGTGTATTGAAATCAGATGAAATCTATCAAGAAAAAGTAGCAAAAGCAATTGAATGGAGTAGAATTTACACGCTTGATACTTTTGAAAACGAACTAAAATCATTGCTTTAAATGTTGAACGTTTACACAGATAAAAAATTCATAGAAAAGCATTCAAAAGGAGAGAAGTTTCCATTGATATATGCCTTGTTGTTTGATGAGCGAGATGAGTTTCCTGAAATCAAAAACTACTATCAATTAGTCGAATCCATAGACGAAGCAGAAGTAGCGTTTTTACCATTTTCATGGAATTACTATCTAAACAAAGGCTTACAAACAGAAGCAGAACGTTTTATTGATGAATGCCATGCAAAGAATTTAAAAGTACTTACATATATATCAGGAGATCAAGGCGTAATGCCTGTAAATAAAAATGTATACGTTTTTAGAAATAGTGGTTATAAAAGTAAAAAGCTTAGAAATCAAATATCGTTTCCAGCATTTTTTAAAGATCCGTTGGTGCATTACATCAAAAAAGAAAATCATCAAGTACGTGTAAAAGCTGCAAAACCTGTGATTGGATTTGTGGGACAAGCAACGCCAAACCTGTTGAAAGCCGCAAAAGATATAGGTTTCATCATGTATAGAAACCTAAAATTTCATTTAGGAAAAACCCGCTTAGAGCCGCAACAATGGTTTGCTGCGCCGTTTATGCGTTACAAATATTTAAAGCGATTAGAGAAACATACAGACATAAAAACGAATATAATTTATCGGGAACGCTATAGAGCTGGCGTGCGAAAAAATCGTTCTGTAGATAAAACAACATACGAATTTTACGAAAACATAAACGATTCCGATTATATTTTTAATTTACGTGGTGCAGGAAATTTTTCAGTACGTTTTTATCAAACATTAGCAATGGGAAGAATTCCTGTATTGGTTGATACGGATTGTTTATTACCACTAGAAGGAATCATTGATTGGACAAAACATTGCATTCGAATTCCGCAAGGAAAAGAACACGAAATGGAACAACGATTGGTAGCGTTTCATGAGCATTTAACACAAGAGAAATTTGAACAAATACAAAAAGCAAACAGAAAGCTTTGGGAAGAGTATTTAACCTTGACAACTTTTTTTGCTAGGATTCATGATTTATTGAAGAATGATGAAATTTGAAAATCAAATGTATCTCGACTGCGCTCGATATGACAGCAAGAATTATAAATTGTTCTAAACGTCAGTTCGAGTGAAATTTTAGAAAAATTTTGTATCGAGAACAGCTTTGAAATCGAAGAGTTTATTGTACCGTAGTAGTTCTCGATACAAATTTGCTTTGCAAATTCAGAACAGACGTTAAGAGTAAAACAAATAACAAAGTTTAACAGTTTAGACTTTGAAATAGAGATAGAGTTTACAACTTGTAACAGACAACAGACAACAGACAACAGACAACAGACAACAGACAACAGACAACAGACAACAGACAACAGACAACAGACAACAGACAACAGACAACAGACAACAATAAAACAAAAATGAAAACCCTACAAGTCATAGATACATTAGATACAGGCGGCGCAGAGAAACTCGCGGTTACGTATGCAAATGCCTTGACAACAACAGTAGAAGCTTCGTTTTTGTGTACCACGCGTAAGGAAGGAATTTTAAAAAATCAGGTTGCGAATGAAGTCGGATATTTATTTTTGGAACGAAAAAGCAGATTCGATTTTGGAGCTATTAAACGATTGAAAGCCTTTATCAAAGAAAACGAAATCACAATTGTACATGCGCATGCGACTTCGTTTTTTATTGTGTTTTTGACAAAATTGATGTACCCGAAATTTAAAATGGTTTGGCATGATCATTATGGAAATAGTGAGTTTTTAGCGCAACGAAAAGCATTTATGATCAAAATGGCTTCGTATCTTATGAATGGTGTCATTTCCGTAAATCAGCAATTAAAAAAGTGGGCAGAAAGCAATTTAGCCGTTTCTAAAGTGGTGTATTTGTCAAATTTTCCTGTAAAAAGTGAAACCGTAAACACACGTTCACAATTGCACGGAATTGATGGAAAACGAATTGTTTGTTTGGCAAATTTACGTCCGCAAAAAGATCATTTTAATTTATTGCAAGCGTTTGAAATGATTGTGAAAGATGGTTGGACATTACATTTGGTAGGAAAAGATTTTGAAGATGATTATTCGCGACGAATCAAGTTGTATATTCATGATCACGGATTGACGGAGAAAGTGTTTGTCTACGGAAGTAGGGAAGACGTTTCGCATATTTTAAATCAATGCGAAATTGGAGTATTGTCTTCAAAATCAGAAGGTTTGCCAATTGCATTATTGGAATATGGATTACACGAATTAGCCGTTCTCACCACTGATGTCGGCGAATGTAACCGAGTTGTTTCCGACGAAACGAAAGGGTTTATAGTTCCTTCCAATAATGAAGTGGTTTTTGCTGAAAAGCTGACTATTTTAATTGAAAATCAACACGAACGCCTCGCGAAAGCGAAAAAATTACACACGCACATACACGAAAATTTTTCACAAAAAGCAATCCTACAACAACTCATACGTTTTTACAACGAATTGTAAATGGCAACACGCGCAGCATATATGGAAAAGAACATGAAAGAGCTTGGTAAATCAAGCTTTCTCAAGTTTACGCTGTTCCTAATTCTGATTTCATATTTCTATAATTTAGCGGTTTTTAATTACAGTATTACGGGAAATAATGAGTTGCGTTTGTACGATTTTGTGGGAATGTTGATTTTATATCATTTTTATCAAAATCGTACTTTTTTACTCATGTTTATCAATAACGAAAAGTACTTGTATTATTTATGGACATTCATCCGATGGAGTATGTTTATGATGATTTTTACCTTTTTTATAAGCTACTTAAACGGACGACTGACGTGGATTTTGCGAACTACGTTATTTATGTATCATTTCTTGATATTTTACTTTTCGTTTGTCTTCTTTTTGATTTTGATGCGCAGAGGAAAAGTTTTAAAGCAGTTTGTGTATTTGTACATTATAATGGTAATTATAGCTGCGCTAGTGGTATTATTTCAACACTTTGGTATTGTTCCGTATTTGTGGAGTGATTTGGATAGAAAAGCGTATGGAGGCTTTCTTTCGGGCATTTTAGGACCCAATAAAATCGTGTTGGGAATGGTGATGTACATTTCGTTAGTTACGCTAATTGGTGTTTTTCTTCAAAGAGAATTGCGCGTCAATAAAATCATGCTTTTAGCAGGAATTCTCTTTGCTATGATCGCTTTAGGTTTGAGTGGTTCGCGAACGAGTTACGTTGGCTTGTTGGTCTTTTTAGTGTATTTCTTTTTCCGTTCAACAGGAAAATTTATTTATATGTCATTCATTTTAGGCGCTGGATTTTTAATCGTTTCCATGTACAATTCGGAAATTTTCACCATGATTGAAAATGTAATTAATGGTCGAATTTTTAGTAAAATTTCTGATCCGTCTTTAATTGCACAAGGAAACGTAGATCAATTGTATGAAGATTTAGGTTCTGGTCGAAAAAATTTATCACTAAAATATGTCGATTATTTACTCACACACGTATATGTAGTACCGTTTGGATCTGGTTTTAATAACTTTATTTTGATCGGAAATTCGGCACACAACATCTACCTAACACTGATCAATGAAGTAGGTTTGGTCGGTTTATTCTTTTATGTGCGATGGTTGACAAGCTATTTTAGTTTAGAGTTTACGCACTTTACCCAATTAGGAATCGTATTAAAAGGCTTGGTATTGGCAACAATGGTTACATTATTATTTGGTGAACAATTGTATGTTTACCGACCTGTTTTTGCTATATTGGGCATATTTTTATTTGCAACAGCAGTTTTATTAAGCCCTCGATATTACAAAAAAACATGACAAACTTTGCTGAACATAGAATTGGAGTCGTCATTCCGTATTACAACGCCGCAAAACATATAGAAAATGTAGTGCGAAAGTTGCCCGAATATATTGATATGATCATTATTGTAGATGATTGTGGAAAAGAACCAATTCCCGATAGTTTGGTGGCACAATCTGAAACTTGCAACAGAATCGTGATTGTACGCAACGAAAAGAACTCAGGCGTTGGTGGCGCTACAAAAAACGGTTTTAAAAAAGCCATTGAACTCAATTTAGATTTTGTTATTAAAGTTGATTCAGACGATCAAATGGACAGTAAGTTTATTCCAGATTTGCTACAACCATTACTTGAAGAAAAAGCAGAATACGCCAAAGGAAATCGTTTTAAAGACTTTAAAGCATTGCGACAAATGCCGTTTGTGCGTAAAGTTGGGAATTTAGGTTTGTCGTTTATGGTAAAAGCCGCTTCTGGATATTGGAATAATTTTGATCCTACAAATGGTTTTTTTGCTGTGAAAGTGGAATTGTTAGAAAAACTAGATTTTAAAAATATTCACCGCGATTATTATTTTGAATCTTCGCTGATTGCCGAATTGTATTTTCACGATGCAAGAATAAAAGATGTACCAATGCCAGCGAATTACGGCGATGAAAAATCGAGTATGAACGTTTGGAAAATTCCATTCATTTTTATTCCAAAATTAACAAAAACCTTCTGGAAACGTATCTTTAAGAGCTATTTTATTTACGACTTTAATATTGCATCCATCTATTTATTATTTGGTTTGCCGATGTTTCTATTTGGTATGATTTTCGGAATTTACAATTGGATTTACTACTATAATATTGGAGAATTTACGCCAACTGGAACCATTATGCTCATTACCGTTTCGCTGATTCTCGGTTTTCAATTGCTATTACAAGCCATACAATTTGATATCTTAAAAGCACCAAAATCTGTGTCATGAATCGCAAGCACATCATCGTAGTCATATTGAATGTTTGCATTGCTTTTGGGTATTATTTGGGGAATTTATCTTCAAATGAAACACATTTAAGCTCCGATTTGCACAACATTATCCCGATTTGTCTTAAAATGGACGCTCCTACGATGTTTCCACATGATACCTTTGCAAATGATTTAGATAATGTAAAATATTACACGCCTTTTTATATAGAAACGCTGCGTTTCCTTGCCGATTTCACAGATGGAAATTATGTGCAAGCGCTCAATATACTGACGTTTATTTGTCACATTCTGTTTGGAATTTTATGGTATTTCTTGCTTTTTAAAATCACGAATAACTTTTGGATCGCTCTTTTTGTGTCCATTTTTATGCGCGGAATAATTTGGGTTCCAGGTTTTGAATATTGGGGAATTTCCGATATGTGGTCACTATTGCCGCGTGTTGTGTATTACGCCGTCATGCCATTGCCGTTTTTACTGATCAGTTTTGTGAATAAGAAAAAGTTATATCTAGCAGCATTTTTAATTGGATTGCTTTTCAATTTTCATCCAATTACAGGATTGAGCGGTATTTTACTCTTTATCAGTTACATTGGAATGCATTCGTATCTTGAAAAGAAACAGTTCAAAGCAATTTTCAGCCTGCAAAACATACTTCTTTTAGGAATTATTTTTGTGGGAATGCTTCCGTTTTTCATCAATTATATGACAAATGTTTCTGTAAAAGCAGATTACGATCTAACACTTTACAAAGAAGCTTTGGCATTAAAATATCCAAGTTTTATTACCGAACCGACTACTTTTTGGAAAGAATGGTTGACTTTAAAATA
>NZ_JBGCDL010000016.1:0-14099 GCF_045105435.1 Kordia sp.
ATTGCTGGGAAAAATGATGCTGCCGCCAAACCAAATGCCAAGGCGACGACGGCGGCGACAAATCCTGGTGGATAAATTCCGAATAAACCTGCAATAATAATGGCTACAAAAATTGCAATGCGTGCTGCCAATAATTCGCCTTTATCTGAAATGTCTGGTTTTAATTGTTTTTTGATTAAATCGTGAGAGATGGATGTTGAAATTACCAATAACAATCCTGCTGCGGTTGATAACGCTGCGGCCAATCCGCCAGCGGCAACTAACGCAATAACCCAATTTGGTAATTTTGCAATTTCCGGATTTGCCAATACCATAATATCTCTGTCTACATACAATTCATTTTTTTGCATGGTTGCGTTGGAAACTTTGCGTTCTCCATGAATTCCTCTTTCTTCGGTATATTTAGGTTTTCCAACTAAAGCATCTCCTGCTACATATTGAATTTTTCCATCGCCATTTTTATCTGCCCAAGCAATTAATCCTGTGTTTTCCCAGTTTTTGAACCAATCTGGAATTTGCTCATATTCTGTATTACTTACAGTTTCAATTAAATTTGTTCGTGAAAATACTGCAATTGCTGGTGCCGTTGTGTATAAAATTGCTATTAATAATAATGCAAATCCTGCAGATTTACGCGCGTCTTTTACTTTTGGTACGGTGAAGAAGCGAACAATGACATGTGGCAATCCTGCCGTTCCGACCATTAACGCCAGTGTGATTGCAAATACGTCCCAAGTTGATTTGGTTCCGCTGGTATATTCATTAAAACCGAGCTCGGTATGTAACGCATCGAGTTTGTCCAGCAGAAAAACGCCGGGTTCTACTTCGCCTCCCATTCCTACTTGCGGAATGATGTTTCCTGTCATTTGCATCGAAATAAAGAATGCTGGTACCATAAAAGCGAAAATGAGTACGCAATATTGCGCTACTTGTGTATACGTGATTCCTTTCATTCCGCCTAAAAAGGCAAAGATCAAAACTACGGTCATTCCTATGATGACACCAACATTAATATCTACTTGCAAAAATTGTGAAAATACAATTCCCACGCCGCGCATTTGTCCAGCTACATAGGTAAATGATACAATTAAGGCACAGATTACAGCAACCGTTCTTGCGGTATTTGAGTAATAGCGATCTCCAATAAAATCGGGTACCGTAAATTTTCCAAATTTCCGTAAATATGGCGCAAGTAATAGTGCGAGCAATACATATCCGCCTGTCCAACCCATCAAAAATACGGAGCCGTCATATCCTGCAAAGGAAATAATACCTGCCATGCTGATAAAAGAAGCGGCACTCATCCAATCGGCTGCTGTTGCCATTCCATTTGCTAAGGGAGAAACACCTCCGCCAGCGACATAAAATTCTTTTGTTGATCCTGCTCGCGCCCAAATTGCGATTCCAAAATAAATGGTAAATGTTACCCCAACTAAGATCCAGGTCCATGTTTGTACACTCATGTTTTTTTTGTTTTTAAGTTGTGATACGTTTATTCGTCAAAGCCGTATTTTTTATCTAGTTTGTTCATTAATCGGACATAAACGAAGATGAGAATTACGAATACGTAGATAGCTCCTTGTTGTGCAAACCAGAAGCCTAATTTGAATCCGCCAAGTCTGAATTGATTGAGTTCTTCACGGAATAGAATTCCGCAACCATAGGAAACCACAAACCATATTGAGAGTAAGATGGCTAAGTATTTTATGTTTTCTTTCCAGTATGCTTTTGCGCGTTTTTGTTGGTCATCGGTCATATTTGGTTGGTTTTTGGGTAAATCAGAAAGTTGCAGCTTTCATTTTCAATTACGCCTACTAATATACGAATTCAACTCACATATTACTAAACCTTTATTTTAGTCAGGTCAAAACCAATTTCCTTTAAATACGAAAAAGCGTTTTTATTTGCCAAAACCGTTAATCCTTCAACATTTTCAATAGCTTTAAAACATACATTCAATATGCGACCTGTTGTATAAAAGTTGGTCATATCAAGTATCGGATTTTTTTTAGATTGCAAGGTTTCAAATTTTGACATTAATTCTTCTTTATCAGAAATTGTCAAACCTCCAATCAATTTTATTTGATATGGTTTTTTGTCTATTACTTTAATTGGAGAACTATTAAAAAAATGTTGCTCCAGTAATTCTATATAATTTTGAAGTTCAAGATCATCCATATTTCTTTTCACTAAACCAATGAGATCGCGCATAAAACATTGTTCTTTTGATTTAGAAATTGGCGACCGGAATTCAGTTGAAGTTTCTTTAGCATCTATTTTTAACTTTATACGAACAGAAACTCCACCTAGAATAATCCTTTCATCTGATGTTGGATCAATTACAACTTTTTTTGCTTTGGAAACTATTTGTTTAGAAGTAATTGGATCTATTTGTTTTTGAGTCCACACATTCCCAGCGTCCTTGAAATGACTACAAGATTCTTTTGTAACCAATAAAGTCCATTCACCTGTATCCTCTTTTAGTTCAAAAAGAGATTTATTAATATGTGCTGGCCATATTGTTACTTTTAACATTGAATCCGAAGTTTTAAATTCTACATTTTTGATTTTTACTTTTTCAAAATTGTGCGCATGCCTCTTTTTATAATGTATGCAGTTTCTTTAGTGTCTGATTGTTTTTTCCATTGTGAGCAAAGTCCACTTACCCAATCGGGTTGTGATTTGCTGGCATCGTTCAACCAATTTCCTACCGCATCTCGCACATATTTTGAGGCATCCGATTGTAAAGGTATTAGTACAGATAAGGCTTTCGCTGGATTTTCCTGAAAAGCAGCTATTTTCTTCGTCCAAACACCAATTGGGCGCATAGATTCTGCTGCAAAACGACGAATGTTCTCGTCGCTACTCGTTGTCCACTTGCTTAGCAAATCTACGGAAGTGTCCAAATCGGTAATCATGCGCTCTTTAGTGGCAAAAATTACGACTTCGCGCACGCCAAAATGTGTATCGGCTGCATACGGCTTCATTATTTTTAATAATTCTGGTACCGAATCGTGCTGTGTACTTTCTGCCCAACATGCCCAACATCGTACCAAATCGGACGTATGCTTTTTTAGTTCAGCATAGATTTTTTTATCAGAAGTAAGTAACGCAAATGTTTCCCCAATCACTTTTGTGTTACTGTTAGCAGTTGGCTTTTTTTGTGCGTTTACAGCGACTTCAAAATCGGGATACCAAACTGATTTCCCTAACGAATTTAACACCAATTTCAGCAATACCAATTGGTCGGCTGCCAGCCATTCCATAAGGTTTTTTGTTTCCACCAAACCTTTATTCAAGTATTCAATAACTTCTGGATTGAGATCTTTTAAACTTCTTGGTCCTTTTCTGTTAATAATATGCTCAGGAATCATGTGATGCTTTTTTTGAAGTTTCTAAAGTACGGAATTTAAGAGCATGTTAATAGCTTCATAAAACATTTTGATATGCATTTTTGAAAAGATATCTTTAGAGTGTTTAGAATGTAAAAGATATGAGAATTATTATTGTTTTATTGTTTGTACTAGGTATTGGAAATACGTTTGCACAAGAAAAAAAGACAGACAAGGAAGGTATTACATGGATTCGTATGGATTTATCATGTGAAAGTGGTACAAAAGATGCAAAAGCAGATTTCAAAAAAGGAATGTACACTTCTTATTCCTATGGATTAGTCGTTGAGACGAATCCTAAATTCGCTCGGTTTTATGAAAACTATATGAAAACCAACTATAAAATCACCTCCAAAAATATGGGATGTGTTGTTTCGGAACGTTCTGAATGTTATTCAAAAACTATGAAAGCGTTGGTAAAAGATAAATTTGGAAAAGATATTTTTACACGTGCGCTAAAAGAAGCCAAAGAACTATACGCGAATCACACACCTGATAAGAAAAATTGATTTTATAATTAACATTTAAAACCACATTGGGTTTCCCTGATAAGTTCTGCAACTCAAATAATATGTATGGTTGTACTTCGCGTGATAGAGCCGCTGCTTGGAGAAACTACTTAGAAGTAAATAAGCTTTTGCAAAAGGAACATACTAAACCAGTTTCGTTTGCGTATGAAGGAACGAAAAAGTAAGCTACAAAGAATTTCTTTCAGATGTTGAAATTTGATTTATTTTGAAAGCTTATTCTTACGTATAGTCTCCCATTTCACTAGTTGTATTTGGATTACAGCACATTATCTTATAAATTGAATGTCAAAACCCTTCAAAACTATAAAAATGGCTACCACCGAAAACAACAGAGATTCCCAAAAAAAGAAAATAAAACACGTGATTGTTGTCATGTTTGAAAATCGATCGTTTGATCACATGTTAGGTTATTTGTATAAAGATCAACACAATACATCGCCGCTTGGTCATCCGTTTGAAGGATTGACAGGTAAAGAAACGAATCCTGATAATGAAGGAAATTCAATTCAAGTATTTCCTATTGATCCAACTGATAAATACGCGTATTACATGCCAAAAATGGATCCTGGAGAAGGATTTATGAATACAAATTTTCAGTTATTTGGCGCTTTAAATCCTCCATATCCTGAAAGTATTGGAAACAATCAAGGTTTTGTGCGTGATTTTGAAAATAAGATTGCAGAAAAGTATTTTGGCGATCCACCATTAAAACCAAAAAAAGCTACCACGAAAACTACACCTAAGAAAAAAGCGTACGATACAAATTACGATCATTCCAAAGATTATAAAAACGACAGCTATAAAAACTGGTATCAACACCATGCGCCTCCAAAATCTGGAATAGAAATCGTTAGTAAATTTCATGGCACAGCACCTAAAGATATCATGGGAATGTATACACCAAACTTGCTGCCCATTTTATCAAATTTAGCAAAAGGATATGCAGTTTGCGATCAATATCATTGTTCGGTTCCTTCGGAAACACTTCCAAATCGTGCGTTTATGCACATGGCTACTTCGGAAGGTCATTTGTATGACGAACTAAAATCGTATAGCGCTAAAAGTATCTTTAAAAACCTTTCTGATCACAATCATACTTGGGGAATTTTCGCTGATAAATTACAAAAACCATACACCTACAGTTTTTGTCAAGATGTAGCCGACAATCCTATTCCTGAAAATTGTTTTGTGGGAAGTTTTGATGATTTTAAACTAGAACTCAATAGTGGAAAGTTACCTGATTATACATTTTTAGAACCATCTTGGGGAAGTCATGGAAACAGTCAGCATCCAAATTATGACGTAGCTGCTGGAGAAGCATACATGTTAGAAATTTACAATGCTGTAAGAACGTCTAAATATTGGGAAGAAACGCTTTTAGTCATTAATTATGACGAACACGGCGGTTGTTACGATCATGTAACGCCACCAGAAGGCGCCGTTCCGCCAAGTCCAACAACTCAAAATAAAAACGGATTTAAGTTTGATCGTTTTGGAGTGCGCGTTCCGTGTATTTTAATTTCTCCTTGGATAGAAGCTGGAACGGTATACAGAACAAAAAGTGAAACGCCACTTGATCATACTTCGCTACTCAAAACCATTGAAGTATTGTTTGATTTGCCACCATTAACTGGACGTGATGCGGCAGCTTCGGATGTTTTGGACGTATTAATACGAGAAGAAGCGCGAACCGACAATCCGATGGAAGGTATTAAACCTCCTGTAGCCGATGAGTCCGTAAAAATTCCGAATCATGCTTCGCAAATTGTACGAGCGCAAGCAGATGCAATTACCGATAAAATAAACCGTGATGCAGGAACGCAAAATAAAACTCCTGAATTTCATTCGGATGAAGAAGCAAGTGCATACATTCATCAACAACAGTAAAATATAGATAAAGTATCACAAGAAAAGCGCAACAATATCTGCGTTGGGCTTTTCATTTTCAAAAAAAATTAGTCACCTACATATCACTAAAAATAACTTATAACCAACCACATGAAAAATCAGAAAAAAACACCCGTTTTAGATGATAGAATTTCACAAGTATATCACCTAGCACAACCTGGCTTAATGTATATGCCAACCAATGGAATATTCTTAACTATTGAACTCAATAGATCAGGAAAAAATGCAAAAGAGGAAATAATATATGCTATTCGCGAATTAACAGAAATAGCTGGAAGCATGGAAGTCACATCGCGAATTGTTGCTGGATTCTCTGCGAATATTTGGAAAAAATGGACAGGAAATACACCACCAGGCGGACCAAAACGAAACACGATTTTAAAAGAAACCGATTATTTTAGAGACACAAGAGGAGATTTATTTTTATACTTAAAATCAGAAGCGTTTGAAAACTGTGAAAAACTTAAAGAAGCAGCACTTGAACTCTTAGGCGTTTTCATTAAAGACCTTTCTGAAACGCATGGAAAAATGCGCAAAGACCGAAAAGTATTAGATCATCATTTTTATGATGGAATTACAAGTCCTTCCGATCCTGCGCAAGTTGTCGGGTCAATTATACGCGATGAAGACACGCAATATGCAGGAAGTAGTTGGGCATTTACGCAACGTTTTAATGTAAAATGGGATTTCTTTTCACGCTTAAACACAGATCAAAAATCGGATGTAATTGGACGTGATTCTGAAGGTGTTATTATTCCTGATGATGACAAACGAAGTCATATTCAACGTGCTAGAGTATACAACCATCAACGAGAAAATATAAAACTCGTTCGGCAAGCACTTCCGTTCGGACATTCAAGTTCAGGAGCAGGAAGAGAGCAAGGAATTTATTTTGTGGCGTATGCGAATGAAACAGCATCCATGGAAAAAATAATGCGCAGTATGGCTGGTGACGGACATGGCGCAGCGCCCGATCATCTTTTAAACAATGTCCAAGGGATTGCAGGCGGTTATTTTTATTTGCCAAATATCATGGAACTTGGTTTGTATAATGGATTAGATTTAGGAGATTTTCAGGTTGATCCGCATTGGAAAACTAGAAGTAAAAACGGTTGGATGTTTTACAATTCCAACGATTACTTGACTGTTATGGGAACCGATCGTTATCCTGATCCGCCATCACAACGAATTCTGCACCTCATCGGAAATATTTTTAGTTTGTGGAGAACACATTGGTATCAAGTTCGTAACATTCCGCACGTTCCACATTTAAGAAATTTTCTTGAACCTGATGAAGAATGGGTTATGGAAGCGCCAATTCCTGTTAGAAAAGGAATGGCGATCAAAAAAAGTTTAAGTTGTGTAAATACAAATCCAAATTATCCGCAAACAGAAGAAATGTATGCGTGGCAAGCAGATCAATTTCGAATAGATCCAATGGATATTCTCTTCGGAATTATGCCAGAATTATCGCTTGGAAGAGGAAAAGAAGTAATGCCGTATTTACGTGACGATGAAAAACAATACGCGTTTTCGTTGATGTTAGATGAATCTTCGGCAATGGGACACGTTGTTCCTAATCATAAAAAAATGTTAGCCATCGGTTTGGGTGAAATGATTAATGAAGTTACCGTCCATGAGAAAAATGCAGAAGGCGATCAACTTACATTCTACACATCTTCACGTTTGGCTTTAGAAGGTGTACAAGGTTGGTTGCACAATTATGCGAATATGGCAACGCAGATGGCAAAAGAAAAAAAGCACAATCCGCAAGAGCGTAAAAATTTAAAACAAATTGCCAAACGTGCTCAAAAATTAATGACTGACAAACCTGAAAGTTTTATTGAAGCAGTGCAGTTGATTTTTACGATGCATGCATGTTTTCATTTGACAGGAAATCCTGTTGCTGTAGGACGATTGGATCAATTACTAATTGATTTCTATGAAAACGATCCAATTTCAGAAGAAGCTGCGCAAGAGGTAATTGAAGCGTTCTGGATAAAATTGGGCGAAAAAGCATTGCACAATCGCCATTATGCAACAGATCACGTAAGTTATGGAACAACTGCCGTTTCTTATATTGGTGGAAACTTTCCGCAAGGTGGCGGAATCAATCAATGGGTACAGCAAGTTACAGTTGGTGGATATTTGCCAACCGACGGTAAAAAAAGTGAACCTGGTGCAAATCCAATTACTTTAATGGCATTAAAAGCTTCTCGAAGACTTCCGTTAAATGCTCCTTGTTTATCGCTCAGAATCTATAAAGGAATGGACGAAGAACTTTTAACCGAAGCAAGTAAAGCCTTGTTAAGTGGTGGCGCGCATCCGATTTTGTTTCAAGAAGATAGAATGATTAATGGGTTGCATAAATTTACTGGATTTCCAATTGAAGATGCCAGAGATTTTGCCTGCGATGGTTGTTACGAACCTATGATTGCTGGAAAAACCGAATTTTGCTTTAGTAACATTACGCCTTTTGATGCTTTTGAATGCACTATGAATCAAGGTACTAAATACAGTATGGCAGGGCCAATTTACCTGACAGGTTGGAAAACTTCTTGGCGATCGCCACATGCGGCAGCTATTAAAACATTTGATGAATTTAAAGAAATTTTCTTAACGCATTTGGAATGGTTTACGGTTCAGTTTTTTAATAATACATTGATGAATTACGGAAATTTATGGAAAATTTGTCCAAGTCCTATGCTTTCTACCATGATTGAAGGTTGTGTAGAAGTTGGAAGAGATTTAACCAATGGAGGCGCAAAATATCACACCATAGCACCAATGTTTGTTGGTTTGGCTACAACGATAGATTCATTGTATGCTATTAAAAAAATGGTGTTTGATGAAAGTGCTGTATGTACACTTCCGGAAATGCTTGATTGTTTACAAAACGATTGGGGTTATGATATGCAGGAACCATCGCAAAGTACCTTAGAAGGACAAACTAGAATTGATGTAACAGCCAAGCAATACAAGCAATGGCGACAAATAGCGTTGAACTTGCCTAAGTTTGGAAATGGACATAAAGAAGTTGATAAAATAGGAACTTGGTTGTCTGGTAATATGTGCGATATTGCAATGAATACACTAAATAATCCGCCAAGTCCGTTAAAAGAAACGCTGGCAACTTTAGAGAAAAACTACTCTACTCCTACTAGAAAGTGGGAATTGCATTTGTGTCCTGGCGTAGGAACTTTTGAAGGTTATGTTGGTGATGGTGCAGGTAGTGGCGCTTCCGCAGATGGACGTAGAAACGGACAACCTTATCCGTCAGACTTTAGTCCGGCTCCAGTTCCACAAGATTTGGATGCAATTCCGCAGCATGAAGATTCGGCACAACCAATTCCGGGTACGTACAGAGAAATTTACAAAGCGATGAACAGTTGGAATAGCAAAGAGATTTATCATAAAATATCGAATGCTTCTCCTGTTGATTTGAATGTAAAGGAAGATTTCCCATTGGAAGATATGGTGAAATTTATTACTGCGTATTCAAAAGGAAAAGTAGGATCAAACTTAATTACGGTGACTGTTGCTGATCCAAATACATATCAAATGGCAGCAAAAGAACCTGAGCGTTTTGAATTGGTCAGAGTACGAATGGGCGGCTGGACAGAGTATTTTGCAGCCATGTTTCCAGAACATCAAAAGCAGCATGAAAGAAGACCGTTTTTTATTCCCGAAAAAAAGAAATAACTCATCGCAAACCCAAAAGCTCAACAATTACTGTTGGGCTTTTTTTATCTAGAAAATGAACTTCTTATCTAGAAAAAAATCATTTCTATGTATTTACTATCAGTTTGGTTATATTTAAGAGTATTTTTGATCTGATATTACAATTAATAGAGCAATGCTAAAAAACCTGTTTCCCAACTTTTTTATTACGCTATTCGTATTTCTATTGACTTTTAGTATGACATTCGCGCAAAGCGAAACAGATTCTTTAAAGCAAATTTGGAAAAATGAGAGAGAAATTGATAGTGTTCGATTCAATGCCTTAGATACGTATTACGACAGCAATAATCAAATACAGCCAGATTCGGCACTTGTATCTTTAGCGTATCATTACACGTTAGCCAAAAAGAAAAATGCGCCCAAACAATTGTTCATGGCGGCAAAAAGAAAAGGAAATATTCATAGACTTAAAGGCAATTATGACATTGCAATGGCTGCTTATGAAGAAGCCAAAAATTTAGCAATACAATTAAACGATATTGTGTTACAAGCCGATATTATGGCAAATATGGGTAATGTTTTTATTTACCGACAAGATTATAAACAAGCGACACAACATTTTTCTAACGCATTAAAAATTTATCAAGATAATAACAATACTAGAGGTGAATCGCACATGCTCACAAATTTGGGAAGTGTATATTTAATCATTGATAATTATGATTTAGCATTAGAGTATTACCAAAAAGCACTTTCACTTTTAAATGATAGAGGTTTTGAAGACAGAAGAACAGCAATTATTTATATAAATATTGGTTGGACCAATTTTGAAAAAGAATTGTATGAAGATGCAAAAGTTTATTATGAGAAAGGGCTTAAAATTCTGCAAGTAAAAAATGAAAAGTTTTTTATTTTAGGTTGTTATGCTGCACTAGCTAGTATACATCTTAGATTAAATGAATTAGAAACAGCTGATTTCTACGCTCAAAAAAGCTTAGTACTTAGTAAAGAGTTAGGAATAAAACATAAAATTATTAACGCCAAAATTAGCATTGCACAAATAATTTTTAGAACTGATATTGATGAAGCTACAAAACAAGGTGAAGTTATCTTAGCTAGTTTACCTGCAAGTATTAATAAAGAATCAAAGCGCAATTTGTATGAATTACTCTACAAATGCTATAAAGCGCAAAATAAGTTAGGGCTTTCACTCCAAATGCACGAACAGTATACCGTTTATAATGATAGTATAAAAGCAGAAAAAAATGCTTTTGCAGTAGCTAGGGAAGCTGTTAAAAATGAGTTTGAAGCAAAATTATATCAAACACAAGTTGAAAACGAAAAGAAACAAGCAGCTTTAAAATTAGAACAACTGAATAGAACTTATGCCATTATTCTTGCATGTATTTTAATAGTTGCTGTCATACTTTATTATGCAAGAACAACTCATGTTGCCAATCGTAAAAAAAGAGAAATCTTATTAGACGAATTAGAACGTCTTAAAGATTTGGGCGAAACAATAAAATTACCTTCAAATACATTTGAATTGGATCGCGATAAAATTCAACATTTTTTAGATCGGAAATTAAATGAAACCGATTGGAATGTGCTGAATATTTTACTTAGCGATCCTGTAATTTCAAATAAAGAAATTGCCGAAAAAGCATATAAAAGCGTCGATGGAGTCGGTTCATCTTTGCGAAGAATGTATGATTATTTTGAAATAAAAGAATCAAAGTATAAAAAAATATCGCTACTTATGGAAGCTATAAAACTCTCAAACAAAGCTGCTTAAACTACAACTTCTTTCATAAAACCCTAGCATTTAAGGGATTCACGCCTACGCGTGAAGTATATTTATATAAAGTTTCGGAATTTTGACAACAAATAGAAAAGATAATTAAAAATTAAAATTTTTTATGAAAAAGATTCTTTTAACTACTATTGTACTTATTTCATATACTTTTACTGCCAATGCCCAAGATATTAAATACGGAGCAAAAGCAGGATTAAATTTTTCAAATTTAGAGTTTGATATTTCAAGTGATTTCGAAGAGGATGACGCAGAAGACGTAAATGGTAAAACAGGATTTTACATTGGTGGTTTTGTTGATATTTCGGTATCTGAAAAATTTAGTATTCAACCAGAACTTTTATACTCAATAGAAGGTGCAGAAGATGCTGGAATTAGTTTTATCAACATACCCGTAATGGCTAAATATTATGTAGCATCTGGCTTAAGTTTACAAGTAGGTCCACAAATAGGATTCTTGGTTGATGCTGAAGATGATGCAGATGAATTCTTAAAGTCTACTAACTTCGGATTGAATGCAGGAATAGGATATGACTTAATAGGCACAGGATTCTTCTTTGATGCAAGATATAACTTTGGACTTTCCGATATCGGTGATACAGAAGGATTTGAAGTTAAAACGAAAGGAATTCAAATAGGTGTCGGATACAAATTCTAAACACTCAATACCAAAACAAACTAATAACCAACCTTTTACCTAGCAAACCAATACACATTTTACCATATTCATGTGTACAAGTGGCTATTTGTTGTAGTTAATTGTACACATTAACAACTAAAAAAAAATGCTATGTTTAAGAAAATAATGAAATATGCCATGCTGGCTCCGTTACTGATGGCTTTTCAGTGCGAAGAAGATGAGGTTGAAAGCACATTGGTATTTAACAAATACAAAGCTAGTATTACAGCTTCGTCTAGTTTTTCGACAGATGATACTATTTGGATTAGCGGAAAAGTTTCATCAAACGCTTTTGATCTTGCTGTAAATGATTCTGTTTTTAGTGATAACCCACAAAGCGATGTGTTTTCAGTCTATAAACTTATAGAACCTACAGAAGTATCTAATTGTAAAGATGCTATTGATCAGTTTGAATTAATTATTGACAGTGGATTGTATTCTTTTTTACCTTCTTGTGAAAACGCACAAATCACTGCTTCTCCAGAATTGGAAAGTAACAATTCAACATACAGTTACCGAATTGGATTAAAACCACTCACTCCTGGCGATTATGTAATTAGTTGGCAAAATGCTGCTATTCGAAATACAAATAGAAATGAGGCTATTATTGAGGCTTATCCGATAGAAAACCATCCTAATCAAATTGGATTTGATAGATGCGGTAGTACATCTTGGAGGTTTTTAAACGAATCACAAAGAGAATACTACTTCACTGTAGAATAACAGTATATACGTCTCGATATATCCCTATTTTTAAAATTAAAAAAGCTATAAATTATGAAATCATTTATGAAACTAAGTATTCTATGCTTATTTGCATTACTCTGCGTAGGATGCGCAAGCGATGACGACAACGATGGTGCAGAACCAACTGAAGTTCCAGCATTAACGGTAACGGATGCTGATGGAAATGTATACAATACCATTACAATTGGAAATCAAACTTGGATGTTGGAAAACCTAAAAACAACCAAATATAATGATGGAACTCCCATAACCGAATGGACTTTTGGTATGGATTGGGGAAGTTTACTAAATCAAGAAGCATTTTATCAATGGGCTAATACTGATGATTTGAATAATGTTGTTGATGAAGAGTTACCTTTTGATCATTATGGTGCAATGTATAATCATTTTGCAATAGAAACTGGAAAACTGGCTCCTACAGGATGGCGTATTCCTACCGAACAAGACTTTAGAACCTTGGAAAACTACTTAACTAACAACGGATTTAACGGTAATGTGGTTGATGCATTAAAATCGAACTCAGGTTGGGCAAATACTACTGGAAATGGCACCAATGCTTCTGGGTTTAATGGATTGCCAAATGGATATGTATCAGCTGGCGGTACTGCAACTGCTTCAGAATTAATATGCTCCTGGGGAACAACAGATGTTGAAGCAGGACCAATAAACTCTTCTACAAACAGAAGATGGATTCAATTATTTAATGAGTCTACAATTTCATATTCAGACACTTCAATACTACTTGGTGTTGCTATTAGATGTATTAAAGAATAATGTTTTAAATATTACTAAAAGTTCTCAGATTACTCTTATATGATTAGGTTTTCGTTAAAATAGCCACGAAAACACTAAAATTAAAGCCAGCAAATTCACTTTTGCTGGTTTTTATTTTTATCCTGTTTTCTCTTTTTTAAAGCAAATTTATAAAAAATGATCTGTAGCTTTCTGTAACTTTTACAGAAATTAATACACACATAGGCATTCATCATAAAATACCAACTAAAAATAAAAGATCTTATGAAAAAAGTCATTGTAGCCGTTTTTGGCTTGTTACTCATGTCATGTACAAATGCTGAACAATATGAAAAAATTGTCGGAGAATGGAATTGTTCCGAATGGATTGTTGAAGCTACAGGCATAAATAGATGTAATGATAACATGTATTTTAATTTTAAAGCTGACAAAACATACACTTCAAAAGTAACAGGACTTGAAGAAACAGGTGTGTACCGAATTGAAAACGGAAATCTTTATTCAACACCAAAAGATAAGTTAGAAATTGGCGTTGAAATAAAAAATTTAGCTAAGGATACTTTACAATTTGTAATGAGTCGAGCTGGACAAAAAGA
>NZ_JBGCDL010000017.1:0-13271 GCF_045105435.1 Kordia sp.
GTAATGTAGGCAGAATCTTTCGCTTTGTATACTTCGCCATAATGACCTTTTAAAATCATTTTATTAATGGTATCCGTAATTTTTATATTGTTGGTAGCGGAAGCAAATTCGTTATTTTTTTCAAAATACAAACTGTCGCCGTTTATAATTCGGTTGTCGTAATCAATGCGTGATTCTTTAACAAAATACCCTTTTTCGGCTACTGTATTGTAAAATCCGCGTTTGCAAAATATCGTATATTCTTTTCCTTTTATGGTGGATGGACCATACATGTACGCGTGTTTGGAATCGGTGTAATAATCTAGCTGTGCAGAGTTTACCGTATATTCTGGATTATCAATTTGCACATCTTTTAAGAATTGATACTTATTCTTTTCCATAAAATAACGTCCTTCAACGCTTGTTAAGGTTGATGCGCTATCTTTTACAATTCCTTTCGTATTAAAATAGGCTTCTTGGGCGTTTCTATCAAAATATAACGTATCAGTAGAAAGTGTCATGTCTGTATTTTGCAATCGGACATTTCGTTTGGAAACTGCCAATTTCGTATCGCCATCGTATTCAATATACTCACTAGACATTTCTATGGAATCACCTTGTTGAATAAACACATTTCCGTATGCTTTTACCCAATTTCTATCTTGAAACAACACCGCTCTATCGCACCACATATCCATACCTTCATGCTCAAAACGCACTTGACCATTATCGGTTTTAGAAAATATTTTTGCGCCAGGAAATTTTTCTTCGTTCACATTCAAATTTCCTCCATAGATAATTTTGATAACTGTTTTTTTAGTGATGGTTTTCTGGTTTTGAGAAAACGCAATTTGTGTTAAAAAGAGTAAAACGAATAATTTCTTCATAAAAGCAGTACCTAATTATACGTATCGAAACATCTTTTTTGAAGATGAAACAAGCGTGCAACTGTTAAAAATTCGATCAAAAATAAACTTTTTTGTGAGCAAAAGTGGAAAATTATGAATTTTTAACTTCCAACAGTTTAGAATCGCGCCAAGCAAATTATTCTTATAAAAATGAAGTCTTTAAAAGTAATACTAAACTCACAATTTAATGTTAAAGTTCAATAGGACTCATACCAACGTCTCACAATATATTTTATATTTATAAGAACAAACAATCAAATCGTTACCTATGAAAAAATATATTTACATGTTAGGGTGTGTTTTCCTGTTGAGTATAAGTGGTTTGCAAGAAGTTGTTGCGCAATCGCAACAAAGTACAGTAAGAACCTCACAAATAGGAGATATGCTTACCGATATTCCTACGAATCCGAATGTAAAGATTGGAAAATTGTCTAACGGACTTACCTATTATATCCAAAATAATGGAAAGCCCGCAAACAAAGTTGAGTTGCGTTTAGTATTAAATGCAGGTTCTATTTTAGAAGATGAAGACCAAGTTGGATTGGCGCATTTTATGGAACACATGTGTTTTAATGGAACCAAAAACTTTAAAAAGAACGAACTTGTAGATTACCTACAAAGTATTGGTGTAAAATTTGGAGCACATTTAAATGCATACACAAGTTTTGATGAAACAGTGTATATTTTACCAATTCCAAGTGACGATCCAGAAAAGTTAGAAAAAGGATTTCAAATCATAGAAGATTGGGCGCACAACGCTTTATTGACAGATGAAGAAATTGACAATGAAAGAGGTGTTGTGTTAGAAGAATACCGTTTAGGAAAAGGAGCAGATGAGCGTATGTTGCAAAAGTATTTGCCGAAAATAATGTACGGTTCAAAATATGCAAAACGTTTGCCAATTGGAACAAAAGAAAACTTGGAAACATTTAAGTATGAAAGTTTACGTCGTTTTTACAAAGATTGGTATCGTCCAGATTTAATGGCAGTAATTGCGGTTGGAGATGTTGATGTGAAAGTGTTAGAAGAAAAAATAAAATCACACTTTGGTAAAATTCCTGCGGCTGTAAATCCGAAGCCAAGAGTAAAACACGAAGTAAAAAATCATGAGGAAACTTTAGTCGCTATTGAAACTGACAAGGAAGCTTCGTTTGCCAGAGTACAAGTCTTATTCAAAGATTTAGGTGTTCCGGAGAAAATAAAGACAATAGCCGATTTCAGAAAACAAATCATTCAAAGTATGTTCTCACAAATGATCAATAATAGATTGAGTGAGTTGACAGAATCTGAAAATCCGCCATTTGTATTTGGATCAAGTTACCACGGCGGCACTTGGGCAAGAACCAAAGAAGCATATCAATCTACAGCAATGTCTGCGCCAGATGGACAATTAACAGCATTGACCGCTTTACTAGAAGAAAACGAACGTGTGCGAAAGTATGGTTTTGGACAAGCAGAATTTGAAAGAGCTAAGAAAAGCTTCATGGCAAATCTTGAAAAAGCTTATAAAGACCGAAATAAAATGGAATCTTCACGTATTGTGGGACAATATGTAAGGAACTTCTTAGAAGAATCGCCAATTCCAGGAATGGAATGGACATTTAAATTCTTCAATGAACAATTACCTACAATCAAACTAGAAGAAATTAATTCACTGATCAATCAATATCTCAGAGATACAAATACGGTAATTGTATTGACAGGTCCAGAAAAAGAAGATGCGCCAAAAATTACGGAAGCTGAAGTATTGGCTATTTTAAAATCTGTAAAAACAAAAGACATCAAACCGTATGAAGACAAAGCGGTAGGAACTAGTTTGATTTCTGATTTGCCAGATCCAGGGAAAGTAATCAACAAAAGCACAAATCCTTCTATTGGCGTTACCACAATGACGTTAAGTAACGGCGCAAAAGTTGTGTATAAACAGACCGATTTTAAAAATGATGAAATTTTATTTTCTGCGTATAGTTTAGGTGGAACTTCTTTATACAGCGATGCCGATTATAAAGCAATTGGTTTTGCAAATGGCGGATTGGCAGAAGCTGGTGTAAACGGTTTGTCAAAAGTTGATTTGCGCAAAATGATGTCTGGAAAAATAGCAAGAGTGCGTCCATATATAGGTGCATACAGAGAAGGATTTAGAGGAAGTACTACGCCAAAAGATTTGGAAACACTTTTCCAAATGACACATTTATACTTTACAAAACTAAATAAAGACCAAAAGGCATATAATTCGTTTGTGACCAAGCAAAAAGGGTTTTTAACAAACATGATGAAAAGTCCACAATTCTACTTTCAGTTTGAAATGGGGAAATTTATGAATGAAAAAAACCCAAGATATCAAGGTTTTCCAACGCCAGAAATGATGGATGCGAGCGATTACGATTTGGCATATAAAAAATACAAAGAACGTTTTGCTGATGTAGGCGATTTTAATTTTTATTTTGTTGGAAACGTAGACGCACAAAAACTACAAGAATATGTAGAAAAATACATAGCGAGTTTACCTGGGAAAAGTTCAAATGAAGCACCAAATTTTTCTACGTTCCGACCGTTGACAGGAAAGCACACAAAAATCATTGAAAAAGGAAAAGATCCTAAAAGTTCGGTGCAAATCATCTTCAATGGAAAAGCAGAATACAATAGTAAAGATGCACGAGCAATGCAGTTTTTGGGCGATATACTAAGTATTAAACTCATTGAAAAACTTCGCGAACAAGAAGGTGGCGTCTACGGAGCAAGTGCTTCTGGAAATATTCGTTCGTTTCCGTACGGATGGTTTAATATGCGAATTTCGTTTCCTTGTGGGCCCGAAAATGTAGATAAATTGACAACTGCTGCTTTGGCAGAATTACAATCAATAATAGACAATGGACCTACAGAAAAAGATCTAAGCAAAGTAAAAGAAGCTGCATTATTAGAAAACAAAGAGCGCGTAAAAAAGAATCGCTTTTGGCTCAACTATTTAAATAGTACAGATTACATGAAAAGAAATCCAAACAGGATTTTAAAATTTGAAACAGCTGTCAATGAAATTACAGCAAAAGACATTCAAAACATAGCACAAAAATACTTGTCAAAAGATTATATCTTAGGAATTCATAATCCTGAAAAATAAAGACATACAATATGGTAAAACCGCTCAGAGAAATTTGAGCGGTTTTTTTTGTGAAGCCCAGTTTTGAAAAGTCCAAAAGACGCATTCAAAATTACGAGTTGAACTAATTTTCCTAGAGAGCAGGATTCCTACTAACTACACCTCTAACACAAGTTAATCTCTACTAACTAATGTGTGTTGCGATACTTAACGTCCATTTAATTTAGTTTTAACGAAACATTATCACGTTTGTTAATAATTTTCATTTCATTAACTCAATAATAATTGTATTTTTATCGCTTAAAATCCTCAAACTAACCATGGGCAAAATAATTGCTATTGCAAATCAAAAAGGAGGCGTTGGAAAAACCACGACTTCCGTAAATTTAGCAGCATCATTAGGTGTACTGGAAAAGAAAGTATTACTGATAGATGCAGATCCGCAAGCAAACGCGACTTCTGGGTTGGGAATTGATGTGGATAGCATTGAAAAAGGGACGTACCAAGTGCTAGAACATACGGTAAGTGCGGCTGAAGTAATCATAGAAACAAGTTCGCCAAACCTGAGCATCATTCCTGCACATATTGATTTGGTAGCGATTGAAATTGAATTGGTAGACAAAGATCAGCGTGAATATATGTTACGCAAAGCCTTGGCTCCAATTAAAGATCAATTTGATTATATTCTCATTGATTGCGCGCCATCATTAGGATTATTAACCTTAAATGCATTAACCGCAGCAGATGCTGTTATGATTCCGATACAATGTGAATATTTTGCATTAGAAGGTTTAGGAAAGTTATTAAACACAATAAAAAGTGTTCAAAAAATACACAATTCAGACTTAGATATAGAAGGATTGTTGCTTACTATGTACGATTCTCGTTTGCGATTATCGAATCAAGTAGTAGAAGAAGTACAAAAACATTTCAATGATATGGTGTTTAAAACCATTATTCAACGAAATGTACGATTGAGTGAAGCGCCAAGTTATGGAGAAAGCATTATTAACTATGATGCAAGCAGTAAAGGAGCAGCCAATTACTTAAACTTAGCGCACGAAGTGATTAAGAAAAACAGTGGTAAATAAGATTTATGGCGAAGGCAACAAAAAAACAAGCACTAGGAAGAGGATTATCCGCATTACTAAAAGATCCTGAAAATGATATTTCTTCGGTTTCAGACAAAAATGCAGATCAGGTTGTTGGTAATATTGTAGAATTAGCAATTGCAACCATTGAAGTAAATCCGTTTCAGCCACGTACCAATTTCAATGAAGAAACACTGCGCGAACTGGCTTCATCTATTAGAGAACTAGGCGTTATACAACCAATTACGGTTCGTAAATTAGGTTTTGAAAAATACCAATTGGTTTCTGGTGAACGCCGTTTTAGAGCATCAAAACTCATAGGAAAGGAAACAATTCCTGCGTATGTGCGTATTGCAAACGATCAAGAATCACTAGAAATGGCGTTGGTTGAAAATATTCAACGTGCCGATTTAGATCCGATAGAAATTTCACTTTCGTACCAACGTTTAATTGACGAAATTAGCTTAACGCAAGAACAGATGAGTCAGCGTGTTGGAAAAAAACGATCTACCATTGCAAACTACTTACGTTTATTAAAACTCGATCCAATCATACAAACAGGTATGCGCGATGGTTTCCTAAGTATGGGACACGGACGTGCATTGGTGAATATTGAAAATACCAACGATCAATTGGAAATCTACGAAATGATTGTTTCCAAATCACTTTCTGTACGTGATACAGAAGCATTGGTGAAAAATTATAAAACAGACAAAATTATTGATGCGCCAGCAACTGAAAAAGAAGAAATTCCGAAGTTTGTAAAAAAAGGAGTTCGTGACTTTTCTGAATATTTTGGACATAAGGTTGATGTGAAAGTAGGGAAAAATGGCAAAGGGAAAATCACCATTCCATTTCATTCAGAAGCAGATTTCACACGAATTAAAAAATTACTAAAAAGTGGGAAATAGAATCATTATAGCGATATGTTTCTTGTGTTTTGCATGCCAAATATCATGGTCGCAAGAAGAAAAAGAAGAAACAAAAAAAGTACCCAAAAAGGAAAAGGTAACAGAAGAAAAAGTAACAGAAGAAACTAAAAAAGAAGAATCTGTTTTAAAAGTTGAAAATGCAGTTGTCGTAAAAGAAAAAAAAGGAATTGATCCGTTATCTCCTTCCAAAGCTGCTTTTTATTCGGCTATTTTGCCTGGTTTGGGACAAGCGTACAACAAAAAATATTGGAAAATTCCGATTGTATATGCTGCCATGGGAACGGGAATTTATTTCTACATCAGCAATAACAAAAATTACAATCGTTACAGAAGTGCATATAAAAGACGTTTAGCAGGTTTTATGGATGACGAATTCCAAGGAATTGTAGCTGATAATAACGCGCTAATTGATGCACAAGAATTCTACCAACGAAATCGCGATTTGTCACTACTACTCACGGTTGTAGCGTATGTGTTAAACATTGTCGATGCTAACGTGGACGCACATTTGTTACAATTCAACGTAAGTGACGATTTATCATTGCGCCCGCATATTGATCAAAATGAGATCGATTTCAATCGTAACTTAGGATTGACACTCAATTTTAAATTTTAATCAAGTAGACAGCTTCCAAAAACTGAACGCGTATGAATATTGCCTTGCTTGGATATGGTAGAATGGGAAAGGAGATTGAGAAAATTGCTTTGGGTAGAAACCACGTCATTATTCATAAAATTTCGCAAGACATTGCTTCGTATGACTTTACAACTGTAGATGTCGCCATTGATTTTAGCATTCCATCCGCAGCTTTTCAAAACATAACACATTGCATCAAACAACAAATCCCTGTCATTTCAGGAACTACAGGTTGGTTAGAAAGATACGATGAGGTTGTGCAATTGTGTGAAGCAGAAAAAGGCGCTTTCATTTATGCTTCTAACTTTAGTTTAGGTGTCAATATTTTCTTTGAGATGAATGCATACTTGGCAAAAATGATGTCGCAATTGGAAGATTATAAGGTGAATGTTGAAGAAATTCATCACACCAAAAAACTAGATGCGCCAAGCGGTACAGCTATCACATTGGCAGAAGGTATTCTACAACATACAAAGTACAACGACTGGAAACTTGATGCAGCCGAAAATGAAGAACAAATTCCGATAGTTGCCAAGCGAATTCCAGAAGTGCCTGGAACACACGAAATTACTTATACATCACCAATTGATACCATTGCTATAAAACACGAAGCACACAACCGACAAGGATTTGCACTAGGCGCAGTTGTAGCAGCAGAATGGATTCAAGGAAAAACAGGCGTTTTTAGCATGAAAAACGTGTTAAACATATAATAAATAGAAAATATATTCCAATTTGGAGTATATATTTGTAAATAACCAACGAGATTTGCTGCAAAGTAAAATCATCACTAAATAAACAACAAATGACGTTTACGCAAGGATTTTTAATATTTTTCCTAATCGTTCAACTGATCCATTTTTTAGGAACTTGGAAATTGTACGTAAAAGCAGGTAGAAAAGCATGGGAAGCTGCTGTGCCAATTTACAATGCTTTTATTTTAATGCGAATCATTAACCGACCAAAAGAATGGTATTGGGTAATTTTATTATTCATTCCAATTGTGCAGTTGATTGTTTTTCCTGTAATTTGGGTAGAAACTATTCGTAGTTTTGGACGTACAGAACGTAGCGAAACCATCTTGGTTGTACTTACTTTAGGATTGTATATTTTCTATGTAAACTATATGTTAGATGTAGAATATGCGCATGAAAGAAGTTTAAAGCCTCAATCTTCCGCGGGCGAATGGGTTGCTTCTATACTATTTGCAGTAGTAGCAGCAACGTTGGTGCATACGTATGTAATGCAGCCGTTTGTAATTCCATCATCTTCGTTAGAAAAAACATTGTTAGTCGGTGATTTCTTATTTGTAAGTAAAATTCATTACGGCGCTAGAACGCCGATGACTTCAGTGGCATTGCCAATGGTACACGATGCTATTCCGTTTACAGGACTAAAATCATACCTAAAAGAACCACAATTACCATATTTTAGATTTCCAGGATTTGAAGCTATTGAACGCAATGATATTGTCGTTTTTAATTGGCCAGCAGATGAATACGTAGATATAAATAATATGGCTGGTGCTAAAATGTACAAGCCATTAGACAAACGATCAAACTATGTAAAACGTTGTGTTGGTTTGCCAGGTGATCAATTGGAAGTACGTAATGGTTTTGTATTTATTAACGGAAAACAAAATGAATTGCCAGACCGTGCAAAATTGCAGTTTGGTTATATTGTTAGAACAAAAGGAGATAGATTTATAGAGCAATACATGCATGATCGTTATGATATTTCGGATAGATTTACACAAATAAACCAATATGCATATCAATTTGATGCATTGACTGAAGCTACCGCTAATGAACTTAAAAACCATCCGAATGTTGCAGCTGTTGAAAAAATTGAATATAAGAAAGAGCGTACAGCTGTTTTTCCAAAAAAAGGATCACACAATTGGAATGAACTTCATTACGGACCAATTGACATTCCGTATGCAGGGAAAAAAGTTGAATTGACCATGGACAATCTTCCTATGTATAAAAGAGCAATTTCAGAATATGAAGGAAATAATTTAACGGTTGAAGGCAATCAAATCAAAATTGATGGAAATGTAGTAACCTCGTACACCTTTAAGCAAGATTACTATTGGATGATGGGAGACAACAGAGGAAACTCTCAAGATTCCAGAAGTTGGGGATTTGTTCCGTTTGATCACGTATTAGGAAAACCCGTATTTGTATGGATGAGTTGGGATGGCAAAGCAACAGGATTGAATAAAATTCGTTGGAGTCGTTTATTTACAACTGTTAGCGGTGAAGGAACGCCAATTTCTTATTTCCCATATTTCTTAGTAGCTCTTGCAGGTTGGTTCGGATTCAGTTATTACAGAAAGCGTAAAAAAGAAGCTGCGAAGTAGATTTTTTGTTTTATGATTTGACTTTTTGTTGATTTGTCAATTTGTCAATTTGTCAATTCGTCAATTAGACTATTTGTTAGTTGATTAGTTTTTTGTGAATGAACGTATTTTAACAACGCTTATTTTTGAAATTCAACGCTTACGAAATATTTTTGCGAAAGTGTATTTTTGTTGCTATGTTTAGTGAATGAAGTATGTGTATAATTTTGAAAAACTTCAAGTTTGGGTGGAATCAAAAGAAGTAACAAAAAGCATTTATAAAATCACTCAGGAATTTCCTAAAAATGAAAAATTCGGAATAACATCGCAATTAAGAAGAGTTTCTATCTCTATATGTTCAAACATTGCAGAAGGTGTCTCTAGATATACAAATAAGGACAAAGCACGATTTATAACAATCACTTTTAGCTCTGCTGTAGAAGTCGTAAATCAATTGATAATTTCGTGTGAATTACAATTCATCACACAAAAACAATATGAATCATTAAGGTTTCAATTAGAAAGTATCACGAATAAATTGAACGCTTTGCGAAACTATCTAATCAAACCACAAACCAATAAATAATCAAAAAAGCATAACCGCACACAAATCAACAAACACACAAATCAACAAATAAACAAGTGATCACCACAATACATCCAACATATTTTCCAAGCATAGCGCATTACGTACTTTTTGCGAAATCTGCGCATGTAGTGTTTGAAATGGAAGATAATTTCCAGAAGCAAACCTATCGCAATCGCACGTATATCTATGGCGCAAATGGAAAATTGATGTTGAATGTTCCGGTGCGACATTCTAAGAAAGATAAAAATCAGAAATACAAAGATATTCCTATTGCCAACGAAACCGCTTGGCAACGTTTGCATTGGAAATCTTTAGAAAGCGCATACAGAACGTCTCCGTATTTTGAATATTACGAAGACGAATTGAAACCCTTGTTTGAAAAACGATATACGCGTTTAATCGATTTGAATTTTGACACCATACACGCCATAAATGAATGTCTGCAATTAGAGATTGAAACTTCTAAAACGCAGGAATATCAATCGATTATTACAGCTGAAAATAGCAAAGACTTCAGAAAACTCGCCAATGTCAAAAAAGAACCCAATCACGGTTTTGATACCTACACACAAGTATTTGAAGCAAGACATGGTTTCATTCCGAATCTAAGCATTTTAGATTTACTTTTTAATGAAGGCACCAATGCAATTACATATTTAGAACAACAAACCATTTTATAATGTTACGATTTTGTGTTCATTACGGATTACACTTTGTTTTTCCATTGCTTCTCGCTTTTATTCTCTACAAAAAACAATGGAAAACAACCTATCTCATTTTTGTGCTTTGTATGCTCATTGATCTCGATCATTTATTAGCAAATCCAATCTTTGATCCGAATCGTTGTAGCATCAACTTTCACCCATTACATACCTATTATGCAATTGCGGTTTACGCAGGATTTTTACTATTCAAAAAAACACGCATTCTCGGAATTGGTTTACTGCTTCATATTTTGGCAGATACAGTAGACTGTTGGATGATGTAATGTTTTAAAATGCTCCACAAAATCTAGGCTGTGTTACACACGCTTCATACGTAACTGTGCAATCTTGAAAGATGACAGAAGAACAGTTTTTGGTTTTACATAATGGGCTAAAAGAATAATCGCATCTTTTGCTATTGCCACCTATAATTGCTGTTTTCTTAAAATTAGAATAGTTCTTTTTTTTACGAGTGTTTTTTAAATTAATATTGACTCGAAAATAGGATCAAAAAAAAGCGAAAACAACAAGTGTAACCTGTGGTTTATGAATTACGAACCTCTAGTTTACAAATCAAAGATTATTAAAAAAATGAAAGTATTTCAAGTGATAATAATATTAGAAAGCTCCGCAAAATCTAGGTTCTGAAGCACAAGCTATATACGTAACTGTACAGTCTTCGTATAATTTTGACGAACAGCATTTTGTTTTGCACAATCGAAAACTCGTAAAGTGCGTGAATTTGTCCTTATTTCCACCTAAAATTTGTGCGCTGTCCAAGTTTGAAATAGACTTTTTGTTAAGCATTAATGTAGAAGTTTTCTTTTTCATAGCATACGGTTTTAGAATTAATAATACCCAAATGAATGAAATAGTAAACGAGGGAAAGTAAAAGCCGATAAAGTTTTACTTGTAATAAGTAATCAAAAGGAGTGATGTACTATCAATCTAACGAAATCACACTATAAATAGGGAAATGATCCGAATAGTGTTCGGTATGTGTTTTAAAAGAATTCACGGTAAAAGAAGGATCTGTCAAAATAAAATCGATTCGCATCGGAAAATACGGAAACTCTAAAGTAGATCCAAAACCTGTTCCAGCTTCTACAAAAGCATCTTTCATATCGCTTTTAATTTTTCGATACACATTAGAGAATGGTGTATTGTTAAAATCGCCCAAAATCACCTTTTTATAGCTACACTTAGAACGATTTTCTTCAAATAATTCTGCTTGCGATTGCTGCATTTTAAAAGCAGTTGCCATACGATTGAGCAAACGTCCAGAATTTTTCTGTGAAAATTCTTCTTTCTTCGGATTTATATGCAACGATTGTAAGTGCAAATTGTACACACGAATGGTGTCGTTATGCTGAACAATATCTATATAAATAGCGTTATTGGTAGTATTTGGAAAATTAATAGAACCTTTATTTACAATAGGCAATTTAGAAAAAATAGCTTGTCCGACTTTTTTATTTTTTCCTTTAGAAACGATAAACTGATGCGGATAAAAATCAAAAGCTTCTTTTTGGTTCTGATGAAACTCTTGAAACGCAACAATATCTGGTGAAGTAGTTTGGACTAAATCAACAATCTTTTGGTCAATGTTTGATTCTTTAATCCAATCATAAATATTAAACAAACGCACATTATAACTCATTACAGATAATGAATTTCCAGATGGTTTTGTCGGGTTTGCAGAAAATCGATACATCGTTGTCACATGCGAATACCCTAAAATAAGTACAATAAAAGATAGCAAAAATTGCTTTCGGACACTTAAAATCCAAAAAAGCATAAAAATAAAATTAATGACAATAAAAACCGGTACTAACAAACTCAGTACTGAAAGTATAGGGAAACTTTTTGGAACCGCGTATGGAAGAATATAGGAAAGGACCAATAGCGCAGCAAACACACTGTTTAAGAAGAAGATGACTCTGCTTAATATCCGTAATCTTTTCTTCTTTTTATCGTTCATACATTAATTTTCCTTTCCCGATTTGAATAAAAAGTCTTTCTCAGCTTTGGTTAAACTTTCATAGCCAGATTTACTAATTTTATCCAAAATACCATCTACTTTTCGTTGTTTTTCTGAAGCAGATTGGGATGGTTTACTACTAGTAGAACGTTTCGTTTGCTTGTTTTTGTATACAGTTTTTAAAGGAGATTTCTTTTTTGGTGTAAAATAAGCGACCAAACGATCCCAAAAACGTTCAAAACCAATACCAATATCTTTTCCTTTTTGTAATTGCGAAACAAACAAATAACCAATAAGTGCACCACCAATATGTGCAAAGTTTCCACCTGCATTATTACCTTGTTGAATGGCTGCCACATACGATATCACTAATAAAATAGCTACAATCCAATACTTAACAGGGAAAACTCCAAAAAGATTCACGATTAAATTCGGCACATACGTTGCGCCAGCTGCTGTGATAGCTAATACCGCTGCCGATGCGCCCATTAAAATTGCAGGTTGGTCAGCATACGCAGGCAATAAATTGTAAGCTACTAAAAATATGAAAGCGCCTGCAAAAACTCCGTAGGCATATACCGTGATAAATTGTTTCTCTGTGAAATATGCAGAAAATATTTTTCCTGTAAAGAACAATCCGATGCAGTTAAAAATTAAATGAAAAAATCCGCCATGTACAAAAGCGTAGGTAACAATTGTCCAAGGTTTTACAATCAGTTCCCCTAAATCGTTCGGAATGGCAAAATAATCATAAAAAAATGTAGGTGCATATCCATTGAAAGAACGGAAAATAGCATTAAATAACACCATTATTGTAAAAATAACAATGTTGAGTGCAATCAGTTTTTCCGCGGTATTAAAACCACGATACATTAGTAATAAGCGTGTTTTTGTATCCATTAATTCCAACGATTTTTATTAAACTGTGTTTTCTTAAAATATAACATGAGTAAAAAGCCAAACAATGCGCCACCTAAATGCGCAAAGTGGGCAATATTTCCTGCGCCAAATA
>NZ_JBGCDL010000018.1:0-29077 GCF_045105435.1 Kordia sp.
TTTTTTTCCAAGTTCAATAAGTGCTGCAATTTCTTTTTCGTTGTCTTCTTTGTCATCTCCTAACCAAGCGCCAACCATGGTTTTCATACCGTGTTTTTTGGCATAATGTGGAATGTGTTCGTTTCCTTCTATACATGAGAATGAACGTACCCATTTTGAGTATGGTTTTAATATTTTTATTCTTCTTTCTACTTGTTCTTCACTAATTATATCGCCTGGCTCTTGTCCGTCTTCATACATACTAAAGCAAATACCATGCATGCCTTTTCTGAGTGTTGCTCCCCAAAGTTTTTTTAACTCTTCAGTCGTATATTTTTCAAAATCTATTCCTGAGTGTTCGGTGAAATTGATTCCGCCGTATAAATGATAATCTTCGTCTCTATATGACATTTTTTTGTTTTATTCTGATTGTTTGATTTATAATTCTCCTCTTCGTTCTACTAATTTTTCTTTGATTTCCATAGCTCGTTTTTCACTTAAACTATATTTCCACATTACCCACATTGCCAAAGCTGCAGTTATAACAGGTAAAGCAATATCCGTTATTCTCATTCCTAGTATGGCTTCTTTTGTTTGAGTATCTGCACCAGACACATATCCTAATAATTTTAAAATAAGTCCAGATGTAACCAAGGCAACACCTTGCCCAACTTTAATCATCCACCAATAGATGGCTCCAAATGTTCCTTCTTTACGCGGCATACCATTTTCAAGTTCATCTAAATCACATACATCTGCTGTCATTGACATCATTAGTGTGAATAAACATCCCATTCCGAATGCCATTAATGGAATTGGAAGAAAAATCATATACACGTTTTCAGGATCAAATCCCCACCATTTTAATATGTATCCAATAATAGATATTCCAGTTGCGTATATAAAAGCTTTTTGTTTTCCATATTTGTTTGCCATTACATTTATAATAGGAATTGCAATAAATGCAGTAAATGCGGCTGTTACTGCTGGGAATAAAGTCATCCAAAGTCCAGCCTGTCCAAAATCTCCTCCAAACATGTGAAAAGCTATTATAAACAATCCAAACTCTGCTACAATTTGATATCCGTTGAAGACTAAAAAAGTAGCTACACAAAGTTTAACAAAAGGTTTGTTTTTTAATACTAATTTGATTCCCTGGAAAATTTTACCCATACTATTCCAAAGGGCTTTTGGTGTTACTTCTTCTCTACCCTCCATTTTACTTGAATCAATTCCTCTACAGAAGAAAGCTGGAAGTACTCCTAAAACAATGATAACTACTCCAGATATCAGAGCTATGGTTCTTACAGCTGCTGGTGTATCACTAAAAAGTTCTTCATTAGGTAGCAATAGATATAGGAATGGAACTAACATCCAAGCTATCTGTCCTATTGTATTTGCAAATCCCATTAATCTAGTACGCTCTTTGTAATCAGAAGTCATTTCGTACCCTAAAGCAATTAAAGGTGTTGAAAATATTGTATTACCAAATATTAGCAATATTGAGAATACTAACAAATACCAAAAATTAAACATTTCCGTATTACTCTCATCAATTTGCCAAAGTATAGTAAAAATAATTCCTGTAAAGATAGCTCCTATGAATATGTATGGTCTTCTTCTTCCGTATTTAGAACTTGTATTGTCTGAGATATATCCCATTAGAGGATCGGTAATAGCGTCAAAAATCCTAGGAATTCCAACAATTAATCCTGCTAAGAAAGGATCCATTCCAAAAGCTTTAGTTTTGAGAATAAACACAAATACCCCTAAAAGACCAGGTATTAAATTATTAACTAAATGGCCTGCTCCAAAGGCTGCTTTTTGACCTAAAGGAACTCTATTTCTAGCTACTTTTTCTACTGTTGGCATAAATAAGTTAGTTTTAGTTGGTTAGTACGATGGTTTGAATCGCTTGTGGGTTAATTGATATGTTTTTTGAGGTTTCACCTAATTCTAGTGAAAAGTATTTTTCAGTTTTTCCTTCATTGAATACTACAACTGCAATGCTTCCATCAGGGTTTTTTGCCGCTGTCACCATTAAATCTTTGTCTGTGTTTTGTGCGTCAATGATTTCTGCGCCTGGACGAATGTATTTACTGAAATGTGCCATGGTGTAATAGATTGGCGTCATGTATACTTCGTTTGCATCCGGATCGACAATGATAGGTGCAACACACCAGTTTTTGAACCAGTTTGGTCCTCCTTGTCTGTCTAATACCATATTCCAGTCTACCCAACCATCAACCCAGTTGTTAAGACAACCGATAATGTCTCGCGCATAGCGATTTACAGGTGCATATTTTGGGTGCAAGTGTTTGTCTTTTTCAGATGCCCAATCCCAGCCCCAATCGGTAGCTTCTTTTTTCCAATACCACGCATCGTCTTTCCATACAGGAACTTGTGAGTCTACACAGCCTTCTGTTTCTATTAGGTATTTGTTTGGTGCTTTGTTGTGTCCGTATTGCAATGCTTCTGGAAAGAAATCATACGTGCTTTCATACCAATGAATCGCGATTCCGTCGTAGTATTTTGAGGAAGCTTCGTCCTTATACATTTCGTCCACCCATTCTTTGATACCTGCACGATTTTGATCGTATCCTAAGATTTTTACAGCTCCTTTTCCATCAGCTTCTAGTTTTGGTCCTAAATGGTTTTGCACCAAATCTGTCATTTCTTTCGGTGAAAAGTGCATGCTTTCCCAGTTGTTTCCGTTTCCGTGTGGTTCATTTACAACGGTAATTCCCCAAATATCAATTCCTTCCTCTTTATAAGCATCTAGGTATTTTGAGAAAAATAATGAGTATACATCATTGTATTTTGGTAATAGTTTTCCACCAACCCATTCTTTGTTGTCTTTCATCCATGGCGGCGCAGTCCAAGGTGACGCAATGATTTTAAATCCGTCTTTGGAAGCTGCCAATGCATCTTTGATCATTGGAATTAAGTCGTCTTTGTCTTCTTTTATTGAAAAGTTTTCCAACGTCATATCGTCAGCAACAGGCGCATACGTGTAGTTACTTAATGAAAAATCGCAAGAACTTATGTGTGTTCGGGTGAGTGAATAGCGTGCACCATCATTTCCGAAATACGCTTGAATAATTTTATCTCTGTTTTCTTTTCCTAGTTTATTCAATAAATATGCTGATGATTCCGTAAATGAACCGCCAAAACCAGTAATGGTTTGATACTTTTTTTCAGTGTTTAATACTATCGAAGTCGTTTTCGTAGTATCTTTTGCCGTATTGAATTTTGTAAGCTTTGTAAGTTTGTTACCGCTTTCAGAAGTTTCAAATACTGTTACAATAGGTTCTTTGACCTCTTTTTCTTTATTTCCTTCTTTTTGTTTACACGCTGTAATCATAATGAGTAGCATTAAAAGGCTATATGTGTATTGTTTTTTCATGGTTAGTGATTTATAACAAGTTTCGCTTTTACAGGAGGCAATTGTACTTCTAGTAAGAGTGAGTCTTTACTGCCGTTATACGTTTTTACAATTTGATTTCCGTTTCGGGTTAAGCCCTTGAAAACACCTTGATCTACTAAATTCCAAAGTGCATATTTAGCTTTTCCATCAATGGTAAATAATCCAAAGTGATTTTCAGATCCGCCAGGATTGCGTGCATCTTTCCATATTTCGTCAAATGCTTCAAAGTAGAAACAAGAGATACCATTTTTTTCTGTCCATTCACGCATGTGATTGTAATAGATGGCTTCTTTGTATTCGTCTGTTGCTTTGCTTCCTGTGTTTCCGTAATGTCCGTTAGAATAGGATGCCCAACCCGTTTCTCCTATGTGAATTGGTTTGTTAACACCTACGCTTTTCATGTAATTTTGTACACTGTCATATTGTGAAATGGCATATTCTTTTGCTTTTTCCATTGCATAGTCTATTTTTTCAAGACTTGAACGTTTGCCATCATCCACAGTTCCCCAAAATATTGGGTGATAGTGTGTATCGTGCATTGGATAGGTGTGCATTGAAATGTAATCGACCGCTTTGATGAGTTTGTTTAGGTCTTCAACGTGATATATGCTATCGCCGCCGCCCCAAGATGCAAAATTGTCTGAGCTTGTAATCCACAAATCTTTGTCAAGCTTTCCTCCTTTTTTGAGTTCTTGCAAATGATTTACCCATTTTAAGATGACACCTGGTTGCACGTAATAACTTGCCGCCCATTTTACCATTGCTTCATTTCCGACAGCAATGATTTTTATGATATCAGGATATTGATTCGCCAATGCGACAGCTCTTTCGATTTCGTCTTTGTTTTTTTCACTTTCTTGATTGTGATCGGGAGTTTGGTCTGTCCAAGCATTTTTACAATCAATCCAAGCGCCTAACATGACATACATCTCAAAATTTTTGTCTGCGTTTTTCAGTTCCCTGATTGCTTTTAAAATGTTGGCTGCTTGTGGTAATTGTACATTGTATGTACGTAAAACTCGGATGCCCATCGCATGGAGAATCTTCATATCGTCTTTGAGCTCTGCTATGGTCGGTTGTACATCGCGTGTTTTGGTGCGATATCCTCCATAAGAGATGGCTACATAGTCTTTATTTCCTAATATATCTTTAGCGGTCACTTGTTTTTGTGTTGATGGTTTTGACGACGCTTTCTTTTTTTGCGTCTTTTCACAAGACACTATTAATAGCGTTATCAATACGAACTTAGATATGTGCTTTAATGTTCTCATGATAGTGTCGGTCTTTTATTTTAAATGGTCTTTTTTGATGTGTACATGTATTTGTAAAATGTCACCTGCACGATTGAATACTTTTTGACTTGTTGCTGCGTCTAAGCTTAAATTATCAAATGCTTGTACACTTCCGTTAGCATGTTGTACTGACAATGAATTTTCTTCAGCAACAGTGTATGTAATTGGTACTTGACAATAGGTAAAACACAACGATCCTTTTGCTACAGCTAATTGTTTTGCTTCTGAATGTATGTTTGTGTAATTGAATGTGCTGTCTTTTAACAAAAATTCATCTTTACGCAACATACACGGATCAAAGTATAGTTTTCCATCTGTTACAAATACACCTAGTTCGCCAAAACGACTTAGAATGTCTTCTTTTACTTGTCCTGTCATTCCAGGTTGTTGTGCGCCTTTCCCAGCTGGCGTATGCGAATACGGATCGGTTGGGAATGCGCCATATAGTGATGGTGATTTGTGCACACCAATTCCTTCATTGATTTCGTAATAGTGTTCTAATAGTTTTCCAACAATGACATCACTTTCTTTATCGCGAATTGCTTTTAAACAGCATTCTAACACAGCCAATTGCAGTTTTGACACCATGTGCCAATAGATAGAACCTAAACCTTCATATCCGTAGAATGTTCCTGAACGACCTGTGAAAGCTTTGTGGTTGAATACTTCTTCAAAAGTAGCTAACGCGTGTTCACTTTCAGCCGCAGCTAAATCATTATACGCAGTATTTTTAAGTGCATGTAACGCATCCGCCAAATCATTGGCATTTTTAAAGTTTCCATTGAAATGATAGGTGCCATTTACATCTTTTGAAATGATAGCGTTGTTTCCATCAGCAAGTAGTTTTTGAAATAGTTTTGATTCAGAAACAGCTTCTTTCGGAATGGTATTACGTTCAATAAATCCTTTTAATTCTTTGTTAGGATAGAGTAAATAACTGTATTGATCTGGTCGGAATAGTTTGCTATTTTTTAGTCCATCTAACACAACTACTGCTTCCGCAGATGAGATATAACCTGAACTTAATACGGCAACTTGTCCTTCTAACATTTCGTTTAGGTATGCTACAGAAACGTCGCCATTGTCTTCAACCGTCATTAAGTTGTATGCATGGTATAAGTTGTCTTCGCGCTTGTTGGCTTCTATTGAATGCTCTAAATACGCTAAACTCGTTGTTACAAATGCTTTGATGTCATTGATAGCAATTTTTTCTTTTCTACCAGAAAACGCATTGTTATATACTTGTTCTCTGTACGCGCTTCCTGCTTCTCCTAAACCATCTAATACGTTTCTACGATCGTGATCACCAATTTTACCAGATAATAAACTTTCGTTTACGTTTAGTGTGTGTACAACTTTGTTGAAAAATTCAGAAAGTTCTTTAGAGATTTCTACTGATTCTGTGTTTGAATTTTCAAATACAGTTTCAAAGAATTTTAAGAAACGACGCAAGTAACATAGCGTTACCATTGATATTCCATTTCCTACTAACGCATTGTTTGCATCATTCCATTCGGGACGTTGCGTGTTCATCCAAATTCCGCCTTCGGGAATAAAGTTTGCTATTTTTGCGAGTGTTGTTGCTAGTATTTTTTCGATGAAGTTTACTTTGACAATGAATCTGTTTTCATCTCGAAGTAATGCGCCATCGGCTCCTAATTCCTCTCGTTGTTGTTGAATTTTATGATCTGATTCTTCATTAAACTCAATCGTATCTTTCGGATTTTTGAGTAAGTCTTTGTATTCTTTTATTTTGTATGGAACGTTCGCATATACAAATAAGTCTTTGTCAAAGAAACTTTCTAGCTTTCCTGGCTTGTGGTTTTCAATGATTTCTAAGAATTTTTGTAAGTATATGATTTGGTGATCGCCCCAATATCCAATATACGACCACGGATCGTCTGGTTCACTTACTTCCCAATCGAATCCACCTTTGGTGACTCTGTACGGATTGTATCCATCAAAAGTTGTTGCGTTTAAGAATTTATGAATCATACTTTCAATAAATTCTGGATACGAATGTGCTAGTGCTTCCCAGTTTTGGAAAATATCGCGCCAATTTCCTTCGTAATCTAATATTTTTGAGCCATCTACTTCACTTCGTGTGTTGATAGAGAATTTGTTCCAAGGGCGACTTGGATCTCCGTGACGACGACTGAATTTTAGTGGCATGTACTCTAAACATAAACGTCTAAAGTTTTTATCGTTACTTTCGTAAGCAATTTTTTGTATGTGTGCTAACGAGAATTCTTTTGGTAGCGCTTCTACTGTTTTTTCTGCAGTTCTGGCTACTTTTTTGTTGGCTTTCGCCAGATAGTTTTTAAAGTCCCACTTTTCTATTTGATAGTTATTATCAAAAATTCCACCACGCATAATGTTAAAAAGCGTATTTGAGAAATGACGTGTGTCTCTAAATTTGTCTGCGGTTAATTGCATGGCATCAGAAGCTGAATTTAGTTGAATTAACTTTTCTGTTCCTGCATTGATACTATCTTGCACTCTTCCCGCAAGGCTTAATTCATTTTTTATACGATATGATAGTTTTGCGATATCGTTGTGATCTCTATTTACATTCGCAATCGTCATCCAATCTTTACTTTCAGCTGCTTGCAAGTGTACTTCTGCATTGATGAAGTAAGCACCTTTTTCTGCTTTTACATCTGTTTCTTGCTGAATTGGATGACGTTTACGATATGCTTTTAACTGCAATGACGACAGTAAGTATTGTGCATTGTCTATTCCTAATGACCAAACTACGTTTGCTTTTAAAGCTTCACTTGGCTCGGCTTTGTCAACAATAATTGCGCTTAGCGCGAAGATTCCTAAACCAGTACTTTCTTCTAGTTCTGTTCGTTTGTAAGCATCTACCAAATTACTACTTGCATTCTGAATATCAGAACCAACACCGTACGGTATTATGTTTTGAATTCCATCCAATACATTGATGTGTACAGCTTCTTGCGAGTTGTTGCTAAGGTTTGATTTTTTTACGAATCCAAATTCATCACTAGAATTCCATTGGTACCGAAATGTAAGTTCTAAATCGTGATTGATTTCCTCGAACATTACTTTGTTTCCGTAATTATTTTTGTACAGATTACGTGTTACTTGGTACATTCCTTCAAATCGTTCTGAGAAAGGTTCCCATAAGTAATTTTTACTATTTTTCGTTACTTGAAAGATAGATTTACTTCCTGTTATTTCATTCGATTCTGTTATTTTATCGTCTGTATAATAAGGAAATAATGAAAATTCTGAGTTTTTACGTCCAGCAGTTAATCCACCATTACTAGATATGAACATCCAGTGATTGGAATCACTTACAATACTCATAAAAAATGGTCTTATGGTATCGCTATTGGAAATTTTGTAAAAACGTTCGTTGTCTATGTTTACTGTTTCTATTTGAGACATATTTGATAGAATATCTTGATCTAAGGTTTCTTCTTTAATCATTAGTTGGTCATTGTTTTACTTCCAGGGAAGTAAGGGAATTTTATTGTGTTTTGATTGATTTATTATTCTTGGGTGATATCATCAAAATAGTAAACGTCACCATCGCAAGGCGCATTTCTATCAAAATAGATAATCATACTTTTGAAAGTTCCTGAGTTAACATTTGTAAAATCAAAACTAAGTTCTTGCCATTCTCCTACTTGCGTAATCGTTGCAATTCTTTCTTGGAAAGGGTTTACATTTGGAAAAGGCATAAATTCGAGTCTTAGCGTAACATCAGTAACTTGCGTTTGTGCTAATACTTTCATTTTAAAAGTTTTGTTTGTGATTGTTGAAAAATCTAATGCTGTAGCAAGTTCAACACCTACTCCAGACCAAGTTTGACAACCAGCAGTTTTATCATAAATTTGTACGAAACAACTGTTATTTACATTGTCTAGTACTGGATTTGATACCACAGCGCCTCCAATGTCGCCAAATGCATCAAAGGTTGTGTCATCACTTAAAAATGTCCAGTTTAAATCTCCATTCGCTGGATCATTATTTTCACTAGTTTCTTCTACACATCCGTCAATTGTGAATGTTTCTTGGAACACACTAGAATCTCCATTGTCATTGTATGCTGTTAGGATTACTGTATATGTTCCGTTGAGATACTTATTTACTGGATTTTCTAGAGATGAATTTGTTCCATCGCCAAGATCCCAAGAATACGAAGTGGCACTGTTAGAAACATTGATAAATGAAATTGTTTTAGAGTCTATTTCTTTTATAAATTTTGCTTCCAATCCTACAAGTGTTATTCCACTTTCATTGTCATCTTCACACGAAGTGAACATTGTTGATGAAAATACTACTAGTGCTAGTAGTGCTATTTTATATTTTAAAAATTTCATGTCTTTGTGTTTTTTAGTTATAAACTCTTACGTAGTCAACAAGCATTCTTTGCGGAAAAGTAGTTTCTGCATTTGGACTTCCTGGCAAGTTTCCTCCAACGGCTACGTTTAAGATGATGTAGAAAGAATTATCAAATACCCATGTTCCTTCACCATCGCTTTCTTCTGCAATTGTTTCTGGTGTAATGCTTTGGTATAAAACATCGTCTACGTAGTAGTTAATTTGATTTGGACTCCATTCGATTCCAAAAACGTGAAATTCAGTATCAAATCTATTATCAGTAAGTTCATATTCTTTTGAAACAGCATCTTCTCCTGAAAAGTTAGGTCCGTGTGCACTTCCGAAAACAACCGTTGGTCCATCACCTAAATATTCCATGATATCAATTTCTCCACATGCTGGCCAAGGATTTACATCGCAATCGCTTCCTAATAACCAGAATGCTGGCCATAATCCTTTTCCTTGTGGCAAACGAATTCGCGCTTCAAAACGTCCATATTGTTGTTCAAATAACCCTTGTGTTTTGATTCTGGCAGACGTATAACCGCCCGCAGGATTTTCTCTAGCTGTGATCACTAAAAGTCCATTTTGAACTTCTACATTTTCAGAGTTGCTAGTGTATACTTGCAACTCGTTGTTTCCCCATCCAGCAGGCAAACCTTGTGCTGTTCCGTCTCCTAAATCGTACGTCCATAAACTTGGATCTGGCACACCATCGACATCAAATTCATCTGACATCACTAAATTATTTAGCGTCGCAACAGTTTGGGTTTCATCTGCATCACAACTAACAAAAACAGTGCTTGAGATGATGGTTAATGCTAGGATAGTATTTTTTATTATTTTTTTCATATTTGTATTTTTATGATTTCTTAATAGAAATATATGTTGTCGACTAAAAATGAGGCTCCATTTGAAGAAACAAAAACAATGTAGCCAATGTTTGCTAAGTTAGGAGAACCTGAACCACCACCACCTGTAGGTAATGTAAAGGAACTTAAAGGAACATCAATACTAACCCATTGTCCTTCCATTAATTGACTGCTGAGGTTAAATCCACCTGCAGTTCCATCACCGAAACCATTGTCGGTATCATCTGGCCCAAAATCGATTAATTCCATAACAAGTGCTGAACCAGCTCCGCTTGTTAGTTGTACGTCTAAATGCACCATCGTTTCGCCAGTTACATTTACAGTTCCATCCCATCCAATTCCTATAAAGTCAATTCCTTCATATCGTACATGGCTATTGCCAGCAAAAGTTTGTACTGAAATGAGTTGTGTATTTGATCCTGCAAAGATCCCTGGGTTGAATCCAGAAACACTCGGATACGATTCGCTATAAATAGACACTACATCCGCAGTTGCTTGCGTTGGATCAGGAGCATTTACGAATGAGCCTGTAGAATTTAATGTTAGAGAACCATTGGCTTGTATGTTTCCTATGCTTCCTGTAATCGTAGCTGTACCAGCTCCTATGAGACTTACATCACCAGAAGAAGTTACTGTTGCTACAGAAGTGTCGGTTGAAGAAAATTCAAAGTAAGCTTTTGATGCTTCTACTGATATATTTTGTCCGTTGCCTAAGTTAAATGCAGCTCCTAAGGCTCCAATTGTTGCAGTAAAACCTGTAAAGTTATCAAGTTCTTCATTTTGACCACCAAGTATAAATGGTGCTGGTGGACTGATTGTTCCTAAGTTTTCAAAGCGCAATTCATCCATCCAAAATGTATATCCAACATTATCATTATATGAGCTTGCTATTGTAGTATCATCGTTTCCTAAAACATCAAATGATCCCGCAGAGAATAAGAATAATCCTCTTTCTTGTACTAATTTGGAAGGATCAGGAATTGGAATTATATACTTTTTCCATCCACTTGTTAATTGTATTACAGTTGCAACAGGATATACATCTGTATCGAAATCTGAACCAAAACCAATTCGCACATTTCCAGTGAGCGTTCCTTTTGCCCAAAAAGTTAGCGCATCGTATCCTGAAAGATCTCTTCCTTCACCTCTATCTCTAAAGATACCTCCAATAAATCCTCCTTCTGGGTCGTTTGGTGCTGGCACATCAATTCGTATCGACGATGTTCCTTCATAGGCTTCGTTGTTATCTGTTCCGAAACCAGCTGTATTTGCTCCACCAGCAGGATCAAATGATTCAAAAAATTCGTCTGTTAAACCTACCGGAGCATCCGTAAATATATCCGGTGTGTTTGGGAATGTTGCCTCAACGGCTTCATCCGATATATCTCTTTCACAGCTTACTGTAAAAGCCAGTGCTAAACCAGTGAGTAGTGTATTTTTAAAATATGTTAATGCTTTCATTTTATAGCTGCTTTGTTATTTTCCGATGTTGATGTGTATGTATGTTCTTATTTCCCATTCTGTTCCATTATCAAACCCTACTGGACTTAATATTGGTGCATTAGAAAATTCTCCTGCTGTAGCATTTGGTGCGAATCTTGGTGAGAACTGATCTAGCGTACGCCAAGTTCCACGAATTCCGATTCTTGTACTTGGTAGTACAAACCAATCTGGTTTTCCAAGTGATGTAGAAATGTCTAACATTAATTGTGTAGGATATGTTAGGTTGAAATCTCTGTGATAATCAAATGGTCCCCAATCGTTCAGTTTTACATGTGTTTCAACTTTAATATTGTTGTATATCATTCGAATGTCTCCACCAAATCTTTTAATTAATCGTTGATCATCACCGTTTGCTTGTGCATTTCCATAGTAGAAGTTACCAATAATTCCAAGTTCTGGAGATATTTTAGATACCATACGAGAGTTAATTTCCCATAAATCTTCTGCTGCAACTGTATTAGGGAATGCAAAGAATGTACGGTTTGCATTGAATCCGATGTGTGCATCTTGTGTTGTTGGATAGTGACGGAATACAAATCCTAGGTTTGCAGCAAATTTTGCATCTTCAGCACTATCATTGTTCCATTCATACATCCAGCTTCCTGGAGTTGGATCGTACGTGAAAAGGATTTCAGCTCCAGTCATTTCTCGGTTTCCTCCACGTACTGCAAATGGATCATCAATTACATTACGTAATCTTCCAGGTGCATTTACATCGTTTGGCATCGCGTCTACTAACGGCTTTTGGTACATAAAGTTTGGTGCTATTTGAAAATCGCCCATTGTGTATGTGAAACCAGATAATATGTTTGACATGTTTCCGCTACCAGAATCTCTTAATCTCCATCCAGTAAACGTTTGTGTTTGATCCGCGCCTCCATTGGCAACTAATCCCATTACACTACCTTGTGCATACCAGTTGAATCTTCCTCCTTGGTATGTTATTTTGGCTTTTGCTCCCCAGTTGTCTGTGGATTTGATTTTATCTTGTACAACCGTATAGTTTCCTGAAGTTCCTCTTACATCTTGGTACGAACTACCATTTAATGGGTTTCCTGCCCAGATTCCTCCGACTTGTAATCCAAATTTCCCAAAATCACGTTCTATAGCTATTGTTGCTCTTTCTATTGGCCAAGCAGGAATTACACCACTTCGCACTTGATTTGCATCTAATACACGGCGTCCAGTTTGATCAAATTCAAGATCGGTGTTTAAATCTCTATGATAGATTCCTGTTACATCCCAACCTTTTATCTTTTTTGTATATTTTAATAACATTGTTGGGTTTGCTCCCCACCAAAGTTGTGGTCCAAATGCTGCTTTTGCTCCATTTAAAACTCCTTTACCATCAACTTCAACACCTAAAATCTCACCTCCGTAGATATCTAAATTAGGTCCGTAATTTGCTTCAGGATATAATCCGAAGATATCACCTTCATATCCCCAGTGATAGTGTCCTGTACGGTAGAAACCGCGAACATCAGCAATTTTAGTTTTCCACTCAAATTCTGCGTTGTATACATTTAAACGATTTATATCACCCAATACAACTTCTTCACCATTGCTAGTATCTACTGTTAGTTGTCTGTTTCTATTTTCATAAAAAATTTCATCAATAGGATTTTCGGCAGCACGCCCAATGACATTCATCGTAACATTTGCTCTCATATTTGGAGCAGGATTTCCTTCGATTCCTATGTAATATGATTGCATGTGATCAAAACCTAATTGGTTTGGAAATGCATTTTCATTAGGATCTGGATTGTCTGGTGTTGTTATTAAACTTCCACCTGTATTAAACGTAGTAAATTCAGCTCTTAATTGGCTTAAGCGAATTTTTTGACTGCTTCCGCCGCCCATTGCTGCTTTATCTCCTCTTGCTCTTAATACAGCATCCATAATTTGGATGTTATTAAAATGATTTGATATGAATTCTTTATTTACACCTTTTTCATAAGGATTTAATTGGTGTGCTTCTTTTAATGCGTAGTATGCTGCACGCGGATATAATGTATATAACCCTCTTGCGTCAGTTGGTCCTTTTGCACAAATACCAAACCACTCTTCATTCATGTTATTATCTCCTTCTTTTGCTTGATCTCTTGAATATCCTCCATTTGGCCAAGAAGCATTATTATCATGAACATTTAAATTTTTTGTTTGAAGGTATTTCCACCATCCATCAGAGAATTGAAAAGTAAAACCTCCTAATGAGTTTTGCGCTCCTCCAATACCTGAAGCATTCGTATAAATTTCTTTCCAGTTACCTGTCATGTAGTATGCTTGCGAGTATTGATCTTCTTGATTGTCTCTTGCATTGAATGCATCTGATCCAAATTCTGCAAAAAGAATTGGCATATCAAGTTCGTCGCTTACTCTTTTGAATGCATCTCCGAATGAGATACCACGATACATATTGGTTCCGTATATGTCAACATCTGTACATTCTTCCTTTACTAAGTTAGCATATAATAAATCTCCATTACAAATAGCAATTGGATGCGATGTATCTATTTTTTTTACTTCTAGTGATGCATCATTGAAAGCTTTGTATAAAGCGCGAGCTGCTTTTATTTTGTTTGAATCAATACCTTCAATTGGAATAGCTTCCGTTTCGGCTCCTGTCCAAGATAAGTGATAGTTGTTTTCATTTCCTATCATATACAATAGAAGTCCTGGCGTATCTTTGTATGTGTTTGCCATGTCAATGGCTTCTTTCATCAGTATTTCTCTGGTCGCTGGATCTGAATAATCTGTTTGTGGCGTCCAAGCACCGTTTATGGTAAGTCCGTACGCTCCAAAAGTAATATTGAGCATTGTGTATATGCCATAGTTCTCATAGATGTATTTAATCCATTTTGGTTTTAGTCCATAGGTTCTAATAGCATTTACGCCCATGTTTTTTAGTAGCATCATTTCAGCATCGAGTGCTGACATAATAACATCGTCAGATCTGTTCCATATTCCAGGATCGGTAATTGTAGAACCGATAGGTACATAATCCCAGTTCATACCGTTGATCATAAAATCTTTTCCGTTAACTACCAATTTCATTCCTTGATCCGTTTTCTTGACAGTAACATTATCTGCTTGAGAAAACATAGATGTTGTTAAAAAAATCAGTGCTAAGGTTAGAAAGGTTTTTTTCATCTGTTTATTTTTAGTTTGTTAATGAGATCAGATGGAATTTGCTAAGAATCTTTTTTTTAATGATTAGATTATCTTAACTCATTACATTGTCTATTAAATTTTGATTGGTTTGTTTATAGAGTAATTCGCTTGCTCTATTTTACTTTTACTAAAACTATATATTTTTATTGCGAAATCTTAAATATGAACCACAACAAAAAACATACAATTCAATGAAATGGTGTTAAAATTGCGTTATTACCAATTTAATCCTGCTGATGTTGCAGGATTCACAACTATTATAAAACTTGTTTTTTTTTAATTTTAACATTCTGAACAGCTTGATTTCACTACATGTTGTGGTAATGTTGTAGTAATGATGTAGCATTTTGTATGCACCTTTTTTGCTTTTTATAGACTTTTATCCCTTTTTATGCTTTTTTCGATATACGAAACGAAATCGATGTCTTTTTAAAGTATTCGTATTTTACAGATGAAAAATTGTTAATTTGATTATTTAGTGCTACAATTTTTAGCAAATCGATAGATTGGTTTTGTAAATACGATATTGAAATTTTGTTCTTTTCTTGCTTTGTTTGTTCTTCCCGAATGCGGAAAGAACAAACCTATAAGCAAGTTTGGTTATATAGCTATATCCAAATATTTTTTATTGATATACTCTTACATAATCAATTTCCATAGTATCTTGAGTGAATAATGGATCGATGGTTCCTCCTAATGTTCCGCCCATAGCGACATTTAAGATTAAGAAAAAATCATCATTAAATGGCAATGTAACATCGTTATTTACTGTGTGAAATACAAAATCGTCTACTAGAAAAGTAATTGTAGTATCTGTCCATTCTACAGTATAGTTATGAAATTCTGTTGTTGATGTTGGCAATGCCGTTGTAGCTGAGTCTCCAGCACCTGGAGAAACTCCTGGATGATGTACGGTTCCTAATACGGTATTTTTGTCTTGTCCTTTTTGTTCCATGATGTCAATTTCACCACAAACTGGCCATCCGACAGTATCAAAGTTTGCGCCTAGCATCCAAATGGCTGGCCATGTTCCTTGCGAAGCTGGTAATTTGGCACGTACTTCTATTCTACCATAACTAAATTCATATAGATTTTCAGATTTTAAACGTGCAGATGTGTAATTTCCTCCCGTTTCTTTTTTAGCCGTAATTTTCAGCATTCCGTCTTCAATAACTACGTTATCAGCATTGTTGGTGTAGGTTTGCTCTTCGCCATTTCCCCATCCGCCATCACCGAGGTCATACGTCCAATTGGCTGCATCTGGCGCACCATTTGTATCAAAGTTATCTTCCCAAACTAGATTATTATATTGTGTTTGAAAGCTGTTTCCAGACGGTTCTACGGAAGTGATGATAAACCACCAGTCAAATTCACCGTTTCCATCTGTTGTTCTTAAAATTAATTCATTAGGAACAGAACGATCAAAGATTTCATACGTTTGTGAACCTCCTGTGTAATACCCGATAAAACCATTTCCAGTAAGTGTAATTGTTTCAACACCACTTGGCGCAATTAATGCCCAAGTTTCATCAAAGTCGTTGTATGGTAAGTTTTCAACATCTGCTCCGTTGACTTCTCCTCCTGAACTTCCTAAAGCATCCACTAGATTGACACGTCCAAATACAGTTCCTGAAGCGTCAGTTCCGTCTTCGTCATTGGTATTGTTAGTTATAAATGAGAATGTTCCGTCAGCGTTAAAAATATATCTATCATCATACATTCCTACTGTTGCTTTTTCATCTGGTTGCGCTCCGTACCATTCTGTTGGCACCGTTCCACCAACAGGTCCTAAACCAAAGTGTCCAGCTTGTTCTGATTTGATTCTCCATGTTCTAGAGCTATCTCCAACTAGTTTTTCTAATAATTCTGCTGGTGGCGCATACGTTGCTAATACATCTACCGTAATTGTGGTAGTTGTAGAATTTCCTGCAGTTCCGTAAGCAATTACATTGACAGTGTATGAGTTTATACCTAAGTTAGAAAATATGAACGAAGCTGTTCCCGTAGGTGCAGTTTGTTCGTTTCCTTCATAGATAAAACGATAGGTAATGGTATCATCTGCGGAAGCGCTAAAATTAACGACTCCACTACCATCTCCATTTGGATTGTTTGCATCCTGACCAACTATGGTTGCCGTTACTTGCAAGTTGGTTGGTGTGAGTAAATCGCCCACCGTTGGATCGTCATCCTGACAGCTAACCGTTAGCAGCAAGATCCCTAGAAGCGACGTAAATATGTTTTTAATTTTTTTCATCTTTTTCTATATTAGTTTTTGATAAGCTTATACGTCCAGAATACTCCGGCTCCAGCTTCAATTTCTACTGTAATGGTATTAGCATCAATGAATGTTACATTGTAAGTTACTGAACTTGGCGCATCTGCAGGGTTTGAAAGTTCACCTGAGTTTACAGCCTTCGGAATTCCTAAGTAAGCTCCTGTTCCGTTTAGTGTTACAGTTCCTGCTGTGTCGTCATAGACAAATGTTGCAGGTGTTGCTCCGTCATGTGGTGCTACTGCGCCTCCACAAGCGTCTCCACTTCCACTTTGCCATCCTTCAACCCAAGTATCGATTCCTAATACATTGCTGAATGAACCATCGTTTCCAAATACATATTCATCATCATAGAAACATGCTCTTTCTGCAACTTGCGCATCACTAATTGCGAACCATTCTCCTGAACCTGCTGATGGTCCAACTGCTAATGATCCTGCTTCTGGAGCTACACTCCATGATCCTGCTAATGGTGACATTGGTGCATCTCCTTCTCTGATAAGTTTGTATGTCCAAAATACACCTGATCCTGCTTCAATTGACACTGTCATGTTGTTAGCGTCGTCAAGTGTTACTGTATATGTTATTGCACTTGGCGCATCTGCTGGATTTGAAAGTTCTCCAGTGTTTACAGCTTTTGGCAATGCTATGTATGCTCCAGTTCCGTTAATTGTTACGGTTCCTGCTGTTTCATTGTATGTGTATGTTGCTGCTGCAGATCCGTCATGTGGTGCAATTGGTGCTCCACAAGCATCTCCACTTCCGCTTTGCCATCCTTCAATCCAAGTGTCAGCTCCTAATACATTGCTAAACGAACCATCTGTTCCAAATACATAAGTATCATCGTAGTAACAAGCTCTTTCTGCAACTTGGGCATCACTGATTGCGAACCATTCTCCTGAACCTGGTGATGGTCCGACAGCTAATGATCCTGCTACTGGCGCTACTTTCCATGTTCCTGCAATTGTTGGTGCTGTTGATGCTTCTTTGTAGAAATAGATATTGTCAATAAATACTGTTCCTGATGCCCAAGGCGTTCCAACGAATTTTAATTGGAAGATTTCATTTACGGATAATCCTTGATCTACATATTCTGCAATAGGAATTTCGATTGTTGTCCATGAATCTGCCGTTAACGAACGTGTTACTGGTGCTTCTGATGCGCCACCTGGTCCGTTTATTAGTGAAGTTTCAATATCTGTTACGACATCTGCTGTCCATACATCTAAGTGTAAAAATTCCATTCCAGACACATCTACCGTTGTTCCATCTGCCAACGCAATTCCTTGATAGCTTAGGTTTACGTATTGTAACATTTCGTCACCAGCTAAGTCGAACAATGCCCAACCACTACCTTGACTTCCTTGTCCCCAATCTGGGAAATAGTTTGTGTCTGGCACATCGTTATACGCACTACTAAATATAGAGATTACGTCTCCGTCTGCTCTTGCAGGTTGTGCTGGTGCTGATGTTAATGGTTGTACGATTGCTGTTACTTCAAATTCTTCTGTATAGGTTGTTGTTTCTATGGCTCCACCCATGGCAATTACCGTAATGGTGTATGTGCCAGGTTCGTCATAAATATATGAGATTGTTTCGCCAATGTTTCCAGATACTACTTCGCTTCCGTCACCAAAGTTAATTTGGTTACTCATTGCAAATTCTGCTGTAGCAGTAATATTTACCTGCTTAGAAATCCCAGGATCATTTTCAATGGTTACCACTAAGTTTTGTGGCGCTTGAAATGATACGACTATTTGCTGTGTTAAGCTTGTCGTATCTCCATTTAATGCTTTTGCTGTTAGCGTTACACTGTAGTTTCCTTCTGCATACGTATGTTCTACGAAGCTTCCTGGAGTTATTGCAGCAGCTATATCTGATCCATCTCCATAATCAAGACTGTAGGTTGTTACGCCTTCTCCAACTGGTGTAATTTTCACCAAACCAGTGTTGTCTTGTGTAATTTCTGTTAGTAAGGATAAATTTGTAGGCGCGCTTACCGTATCTACAAAATCCAAGTTGTCTTCTTCTTCGCAACTAAAAACGATTAGTGCGACAAGACATAAACTGAATACATATTTTATTATTTTCATCTTGTATTGTTTTCTTTTTTCTAGCGGTTAATATCCTGCATTTTGTGGCCAACGATTTCCTGCCAATTCAATTTCAATTCTTGGAATTGGGAATACTTCGTTTTTCCCTGATGTAAATCCTGGAATAGAGCTTGTTTCTCCTGTTCTAACTTGGTCAAAGAAACGATGTCCTTCACCCGCTAGTTCGCGTCTTCTTTCTGCTAATACATTTTCTAATGTTGCAGGTATTCTGTTGTTTGTATCTCCAAAAGCTCTATCGCGAATAGCATCTAAGAATGTTTGCGGATTTGCTATTGGTGCTGGCGCTCGTAAGTTTGCTTCTGCTGCCATTAATAATACATCTGCAAAGCGAATGGCTCTGTAGTTGTTGCTTCTGTTAATGTTTGCGTCTTGTATTACGTTGTCGTTTGCATACGGGATATATTTTAGATTGAAATATCCTGTATGTTCAGATCCTAATGAAAAGGTTACATCTGGTCTTGCAAATACAAAGGCATCAATATCTAATACTGTAGCTGCCAAACGTGTGTCGCCAGCTTGGTATAAATCTACTACGTCTTGTACAGGCACATTGAAACTGAAACCTGATGCATACGGACCAAAGTCACCACTTTGAAAACGCGGTCCCATAAACCCTACTGCGACATTTCCTTCTACACATTGGAAACAACCGAAACTTGCTCCTTCTTGCGTACCTGAGTATTGAATTTCAAATACAGATTCTGAGTTATTTTCGTTGTTGTTTAGGAAGATTGTGTTAAAATCTGATACTAATTGGTACTGACCAGAGTTGATTACTTCATTGAACGCTTCCGCCGCTAAGGTAAATTTTTCTTGGTATAGATATATTTTCCCAAGTAATGCCCAAGCTGCTCCTTTTGTAACTCTACCATTTTGCGCTTGTGACCAAGGCAAGTTTGGAATTGCATTCATTAAATCAACTTCTAATTGCAAGTATACATCTGCTTTTGGCGTTCTGTCAATTGATTGTGTTTCAGTAATTGAGATTCTTCTGTCGGTGTACATTGGTACATCGCCAAAGAATTTTACCAATTCAAAGTAAAAGTATGAACGTAAGAATAGATTTTCTGCCAATAGTTGGTCTTTTCCCTCAAAGTCTATTTTGTCTTGAAATTCTACAATGTAGTTTGCTCTACTGATTCCTGCATACATCCATTGAAAAACATTACGCAATCCGCCGTTGTCTGGCGTATGAATCATGTCATCGATTTGTTGCCAGTCTAATACATCAGTTGGGTTTTCTCCACCACATAGACTGTTATCAGAGGCAATTTCACCTAAAATATTATTCAAATACGTTGTAGATAGTAAGTCGTATACACCAATTAGTGCATCTTGATAATTATCTGGCGTATTAAAAAAGTTTTCCGAGTTTTCTTGCCCTGGTGGCAATTCTACTAAATAATCATCACAAGATTGTATGCTTATAATGATCAGCAGTAACCCTGCTATTTTTGTTATCTTATTGTACATAGTGATGTGTTTAGAATGATACATTAATTCCTGTTGTAAATGTTCTAGCTAAAGGATATTGTCCTAAATCGACTCCTGCTCCTGTTGGATTTGAGTTTGATACATCTGGATTAAATCCGCTATAATTTGTAAACGTATACAAGTTATTTACAGCAAAGTACAATCTGAATCTATCCAAGTGAATTTTTTCTAAGACTGAATTTGGTAAAGAGTATCCAATTTGAATGTTTTGAATACGTAAATAAGAACCATCTTCTACATAGAAATCTGAAAATAAACGATTGTTAGATGCGTTTGTGGAAGCTCTAGGAACAAAGTTTGAAGTTCCTTCTCCTGTCCAACGATCTAAATATAATGTTGGTTTGTTGCTGTAAGTTAAAAAACGCTCGTAACTTCTTGCAATGTCATTTCCGATAGAAGCATATAAAGACGTTCCAAAATCAAATTGCTTATAGTTTACATTAAGGTTTAATCCCATTGTTATGTCTGGAATTGGCTTCCCAATCATGGTTTGATCGTCTTGACTTCCAAATTCAATGACACCATCTCCATCTAAATCCACATAACGAATGTCTCCTGGCTGTGCATCTGGCTGAATGGCGTGTGCATCAATTTCTGCCTGATTTTGAAAAATACCATCTGTTTTTAATCCCCAAAATGCTCCAATTGGCAATCCTGACTGAAAACGTGATGTCGTTTGGTTTAAGTCAAATAATCCGCCTGGTAAAAACCCTGCTGCATTGTTAACTTCAATTGCTTTGTTGTCGATACTTGTTAAGTTGTATCCAACAGAAATACTAAGGTCCTCTGAGAAATCGTGCGAAAAGTTAATGCTTAAATCTAAACCTTGGTTTTCTACAATTCCTGCATTTACTACTGGCGCTGAACTTCCTCCTGCACTTGTTCCTAGTAATGCTGATACTTCAGGTACTAGTAATAAGTCTTCAGTACGTTTTTTATAATAATCAACAGTGATATCTAATTTACGATCTAAAAGGCTGATATCAAAACCGATGTTTGTTTGTGCAGTCGTTTCCCATTGTAACTCTGTGTTTTTAAGTGCTCCAATAGCGTTTCCAAAAGATAAAACATCTCCAAATGGATAACTAGCTTCTGCATTGGCTCCTTGCAAGAAACCTAACCAACGGTAACTACCAATACGGTCATTACCTGTAATTCCCCAACTTCCTCTCACTTTTAAGCTGTTGATAAGTTCTGATTTGAAGAAATCTTCTTTGGAAAGTATCCAACCTCCTGAAAAGGAAGGGAAATATCCAAATCGATTGTCCGGACCAAAACGCGTAGAAGCATCACGACGCATCATCGCTGAGAATAAGTATTTTCCTTGATAGTCGTACTGAACTCTACCAAATATAGAATACAAACGATCTTCGTTAACGCCTGTTGCAGGGTTTAGTGTTTGCTGAATGTCTTGTGGATCACCGTTTGGCGTGTCGTCATCATCAATGATAAACGATTGTGTGTTAAATAAATACGCATTGTTCCATGTTTCTGGTCCGTTTACTAAGAAACCTGTTGCAAAAATTCCATCGTATTGTAAACTTTGCAATGATGTACCTAATAAACCACTAAAGTTGTGATCTCCGAAAGATTTTTCGTAGTTGATGAACGTTTCCCAAGTATAATCGAAAAAGTTCTGTGTATTTTCACTTACCGTACTGTATACATCTCTATCGCCATCGTCATTGGTATCTAATACAAATTGGTTGCCAGCTACTTGTACATTGTTTTGTACTTTGTTTGGTCCGTAGTATTGTAATGGATTGAATGAACGCGAAATTACATCTGCATAGTTAAAGTTGAAACGAGAAGTTACTTTCATGTCTTTGATAACATCGTATACCAACTCTATTTTTCCTGTAAAACGATTCGTTTTTGATTCGTTAAATGTATTATTGATTACCGCAAATGGGTTGATAATTTCAATTCCTTGTTCTTGTCCTATGAATGAAAAACCTCTTGAAGGTCCAGTTCCATCTGTTCCATCAAGTATTGGTGTTAAAGGTGAAGCATTGGCTCCGTAATATAGAATAGAACCTCTTCCGCCTTCTGGAATTCCTCTTGTTTTTCTGTTTGTATATAATAGTAAGGTGTTTAATTGTAATTTTTCTGAAAGATTGATTCCTAAATTACTTTTTAATGTCCAACGTGTAAAGTTCGATTTTTCACTAGCAATGATACCGTCTTGTCCTAAGTAACTTCCACTAATTCCGTAAGTTATGTTTTCAGAACCACCAGATGCGCTTAAACTGTGACTGAATAATGGTGCTGACACAAATAATTCATCTTGCCAATCAGTTCCTTCTCCAAACGAAGAAAGATCTGGAAATGGCAATGCATTTCCGTCTGCTATTTCTGTTTCGTTCACATAAGCCGCATATTCAGAAGCATTCATTAAATCTAATGTATTAGAAGTTTCTTGTACAGAGTAGAATGCGTTGTATGAATATCGTGTTGCCGAGTTTTTACGACCACTTTTAGTTGTAATCAAAATAACACCATTTGATGCTTGCACACCATATATAGCAGAACTCGCATCCTTAATGACGTCAAGTTGCTCAATATCATTTGGGTCAATAACACTTAAGTCGTTCCCCACATTAATACCATCTACAATAATTAATGGATCGTTGTTTCCATTTGTAGTTGTACCACGTATACGAATACTTAATGCTGCTCCAGGCGAACCAGAAGTTGCATTTACTTGCACACCGGCAGCCGAACCTTGAAGCGCTTCTTCTACACGTACAGGATTTCGTTCTACAATTTGTGCTGCTTCAACAGTTGTAAATGCTCCTGAAACTAGTTCTTTCTTTTGTGAACCATATCCAATTACGACTACAGATTCTAATGCTTCTGCATCTTCTTTCATAAGAATGGTTAGTGCATTTTTTGAAGTAATGACAACTTCTTGAGTTGCATATCCAACGGAAGAAAATACTAGTGTACTTCCATTTGGAACATTTTTTAGACTGAAATTTCCATCGAAATCAGTAGAAGTTCCTTTTGTGGTGTTTTTGAGAAAAACGGATACTCCAGGTAGTGGCATTTGACTCCCATCTTCCATTACTGTACCTTTTATCTCAAAATCTTGTCCATAACTCCATATCGAGGTGAGCATGAATACAAGTATGATTACATAACGGTTCATATAGTTGTTTTTTTGTTGACCACAATGTATTCACTATTGTTAACGAATCCTTAAAAAACACCTATACAAAAAATATACATGTTAGTTTTTTGGCGTTTTTTTTGAATAATTATCATTTTAACCCCTTTGTTTCTGTGTTATTGACAACAATACTATTATTGAAAAAAAGTATGCAGTTTTGCTAAAAAAAGACCACTACAACGTTGTTGTTGTGGTAATGTTGTAGTGTTTTTTTGAAATGTTGAGGTCTTTTGTGGTTTGCTGTAGTCGTGTATCGGTCGTATTTTCGATATTCGAAACTATTTTCGTTAATTTTAATGTATTATTAATTTAAAAACTTTAAACCATGAAAAAATCAGTAAAGAGATTAAATTTAAACAAGAGATCTATTTTAAAATTAAATGAATTGCCAGTTATTGCTGGAGGATTAAGAGCTCCTCTTGAAGCTTCAGGTCAACAAGGTTGCGGTGGTTATACGACACAACCAGATTGTCCACCTAGTATTGGTTGCTAATTTTAATTTTAAGAAAATTTTGTTTAGTAAGCTACACTGCAGCAATGTATTGTAGCTTATTTTTTTGTTGCTATTTTAGAATGAAATTAGAGATTTAAGAAATAATCATTGAGATTGATTTCACGTGCAAGACTAATTTTTTTACGTAAACGATAGCGCTTTATTTCTACACTACGTACAGATATGTTGAGTAGTGGCGCTATTTCTTTTGAAGATAGATTTAATCGTAAATATGCACATAAACGCAAATCGTTTGCCGTTAACTGCGGATGTAATTCTTTTACCTTTTTAAAGAAATCCTTATCGGCATGATTAAACGCTTCTTCAAAGAACTTCCAGTCTTCTGCATTGTTTATGTTTTTATCAATTAAACGAATTACTGGCTTTACATCTTGTGTTTCCGTTTTTTGCTTTTGTAGCTCATGTTTGATACTGTTTAGCGTTTCATTCTTTTTAATCATGTTCATCGTAGCAATTGCCAGTTCACGATTTTTAGAGTCAATATCACTGTTTAGTTGTGTATTTCTTAATTGAATGATTTCTTTTTGCGCTTCCAGTTCTTTCACAGCCAATTCACGTGTTTTCCGTTCTAATAAGCGTTCACGCTGCTTTTTGTAATATCTTTTGTAGAAACTATTGATTGCCGTAAAAAGTAATATTGTGAATAGTACATAAATTGCTATGGCTACATTTGATAAATACCAAGGCCTGTTAATTGTAAATTCGTATTCCGCAGTATTTGCTGTGATTTGATTGTTGATACGCGCACGCGCTTTAAATTTGTAGCTTCCGTGTGGTAAGTTTTCAAAAGAAATGTCTGAACGTGTACTCCACTCACTCCATTCTGTATATAAACCTTCTAATTGATACGAATATTCGGCAACTTCATATTTGTTGTATGCAGGAATACTGTACATAAAAGACATGTAGTTTTCGTCAGCATTAAATTCTTGATCTTCTGTATGTAAAGCTATTTCATGTATTTCGCCAATTAGTGAAGCATTTGTTACACTGTTTATTTTAATTTCGTACGAGCTATCATGTATTTCAGATAAATCGATTGTAATGTAGCCATTTGAAGTTCCTAAGAGATATTTTTTACCTTTGAGATGCGAAATGTTTTCATAGCCTTTCATTTCGTTACGCAACGATTGTGGAATGGCAATGCGTTGTACTTTAAAATCGCCGTTCAACTTTTCTTTCGTTACATAGTTGATGTAATTATTCGTAAACGCCCACAAATAGCCAACATTGTCTACAATAAGTCTTCCCGAAGTGTAATAATCATTTTCAAAAATGGAACTTAGTATGGAATCTTTCTGAAAACTATCTGAATCCTCTTCAAACCTATAAATACCGTTTTTATTAGCTTGGTAAATGTTTCCATCAAACCGAACCAAACTAGTGTTGGCGCTTTTTTCAATGGTTCCATTTTTAGTAAATTTCGTTACTTCGCTGTGATTTTCATCTAGCGTAAGCTCATATACACCTTTATATTCGTGGTTCATCAAGATTTTGGTCGGTGTTACCCATTCAAAATGTTTTGATGAAATGTCAAATCCTTTCAGTTTATAGTCTAATTTCCATGTATCATTCTGTTTGCTTAGCACATATAAACCATCGTAATTTCCTTGAATAACTTGGTTTTCATTTCCAGGAATGGTTTTAATGTCCCAAGTTCCATGCACATCGGCAATTGGTTGTTGTGTACCATCTTTTATAACAAATGTTCCTGAATCATGTCCGCAAAACAATTCGTTTGCAATGACGCGTAAACACCAAACTTGTCCTTTTGTACCTTCAATAAATTGAAAATCTTCTCTTTTGTTGGCAGTTTTGTAGAATAAACCTTGATTTGTTCCTAAATAAATGTAATCATTGTGAATTACAGACGCATAAATAGTTCCGATGCGTCCCGTTTGATCGGCAAAATATTTAAACGGTTCTTTGGTATTTATGCAATTAATTCCATTGTCTAAACCTGTCCATACATTTCCATCAATATCTTCAAAGAGTGATAGTGCCGTATTATCGCCCAAACCTCTTGCTTTGTTAATTCGGTAGCGCAATTTACCATCTGCAGCAATATGATAAATTCCTTTGGCAATGGTACCTAATACATAACTACCATCAGATAGTTGAATGCTTGTATAGATACTTTTTTGATTGTATTTGGCTTGATATGGAAGTTGCATCGCTGTCAATCCTTCTTCATCAAAGGTAAACCAGCCCGCATCTCGTGTGATAATTATTTTTTGATTTCCTTTCGGAAAGAGTCCCACAATCCTACTCTTTCGTAAAATTGCATTGTCACTCACTAACTTTTTTTGTCCGTTTTCAATGCTATACAAACCTTCATCAAGTACTTGAAAGAACAATTCGTCTTGAATTTTATAGAGTTTTGTAATGATGTTATCGGCACTAATGATTTTTATTGAATTGTCCGTGGTGTGGTAAATATAGATTCTATCCAACGACTGAAAAAGCACCCAAGTATCCGATTCAATGATCTGCCAAAACTGTTCATCTTCTTCCATTTCCACCTTTAACTGATCGCTTAAAGAGGTATATTTTAAAGTTCCTGCGTCGTTGCGTTTCCAATAGCCGAAGTTCATGTAACAACCTGTGTAGACACGATCGCCAATAACTTTTACCGAACGCATAATGGTTTCGTTTGGCGATTTGTACAGTTTCCATTGCGCGCCATTGAATTCTAATAATCCTTGATTGTTTGCTACATAAATAGACGCATCGTCCGATTGAGAAATCATCCAATTTTGGTTGTCCGCTTTATATATTTTAGGTGTATAATTTATAATCGGAGGCAATTCCTGTGCGGCAGAAATGCTTAGATACATTACAAAGAATACTTTTATTAGGGTTCGCAAAAATTAATTTGGTTTGGGTTGTATTGTAAAAATAAGGCTATTTTTTGACTTTCGTCCTAATTAATTTTAATGAATATGTATATTATGTGTTGAAATCATAGAATTTTTCGATGTTGTGACATGGAAATTTTACCTTTGTGCAAAATTAGCTTCCATGAATACACAAGAATTATTTCGTATTGTATATGATTTTTTGATTGAGAAAGAATTTAATGAGAACACCGCTATTTATCTCAACCTAATTGCAGGTATTATAGTTGTTGGTTTGCTTGCTTTTATTTTAGATTATATTATGCGACGTTTGTTGGTTGCTTTGGCACATCGTTTGGCTCCAAAAACAAAGAGCAATTTTGATGATTTTCTGATTCAGAATAAGACACCGCAAAATATAGCGCATGTGATTCCTGTGTTGCTTATTGAACAAACGATTCCTTATTTATTTCAAGATTTCCCCAATTTTCAAAGTAGTTTTTTAATTGCGATTGATGTTTTTATAGTGATATTGGTAATTAAGGTGATTCGTAGTATTTTAAATTCATTGCGCGATTTCTTAAAAACCTTGAATGCGTTTAAAGACAAACCGATTGACAGTTATATTCAGGTTTTTATGATTTTTGTGTGGTCGGTCGGAATTATTTTGAGTTTTTCTATCCTTACGGGAAAATCTATTCTTGCGTTTGTAACGACTTTAGGAGCTTTGTCTGCGGTAATTCTATTGATTTTTAAAGATACTATTCTTGGTTTTGTTGCAAGTATTCAAGTAGCTGTAAACGATATGGTTCGTATTGGCGATTGGATTACGATTGAAAAATACGGCGCCGATGGTGATGTAGTAGAAATTAATTTGGCTACCGTAAAAGTGCAGAATTTTGATAAAACGATTACAACGATTCCAACCTACGCGTTGATTTCGGATTCGTTTAAAAACTGGCGCGGAATGGACGAATCTGGCGGAAGGCGTATTAAACGCGCCATTATTATTAAAGCGCAAAGTATTCATTATGTATCGAATGAAGAAGTACAAGAGTTTCAGAAAATACAATTGGTAACTGAGTATTTAGAGAAGCGTAAAAACGATATCGAAAAGTTCAATTCGGATCAAAATATTGATAAATCCTTGTTGATTAACGGGCGAAATATGACCAATATTGGTGTGTTTCGGAAATATGTAGAATTGTACTTGCATACGCATCCTGCCATTAATAAAGACATGACTATTATGAGTCGTCAGTTGGCGCAAACTCCACAGGGAATTCCGTTAGAAATTTACGCGTTTAGCACAGATAAAGTCTGGAAAAACTACGAATACATTATGGGCGATATTTTTGATCATTTATTGGCGGCACTTCCATATTTTAACTTGGAATTGTATGAGTTGAGTGTGGAATCGCAAGGCTCTTAGATTTGTCGCTTTGCTCGGTTGTTGGTTGGTCGCTTTGCTCCGTTGTCAGTTGTCAGTTGTTGGTTGCTGGTCAAGATGTATACTTTATTGGGTATTTCATAGGATAAACTCTTAAACTTCATTAGTTGTTGATTTGTTTTATTTAGAACCACAAAATTACCTCTGAACACTACTAATCCCTAATACCCAAAAACTAATGCCTGAATTATTTATTTGAATATTCTTTGAAACTACTCAAAACTCAATACTCAATACTAATATTTCAGTACTATTAGAAACGTCATTACGAGGAAGCATGACGAAGTAATCTGTCTAAATAATAGCAGAATTCATTTTTGAAACTACTTTTAAATTTAAAATTCAACATTTAGCATTTTACATTTATAATTTCATTGTCGTATCTTTGCAACACTGTTTGAAACAGCAAAAAATGATTGAATCGTTACCAAAAGATAAGAAAATTGTATTGTTTGATGGAGTTTGCAATTTATGCAACGGCTTTGTCGATAAAATCATTGCGCATGATACAAAAGATGTGTTTCGTTTTGCGTCTTTGCAATCGGAAGTTGGTATTGCGATTCAGGAACATTTGCAACTTGATCCTGCTAAATTAGATTCTGTAATTCTGTTTGAACCTGGAAAAGC
>NZ_JBGCDL010000019.1:0-21226 GCF_045105435.1 Kordia sp.
ATGGAAAGAAATATATTAGTATTCAGAAATTAGCGTACGATACACCAAAGCCAACTGAAAAGCCAAAAGTTGAAAAAGTTGGTTATGCTTTTAAATTGAAAAAAGCACGTTATGTAAAAGTAGTCGCCAAAAAGCTCGGAATACTTCCAGAATGGCATTTAGGATACAAACACGATGGACGTTCGTGGATGTTTGTAGATGAGATTGAAATTAAATAGTATCAAAAGAAGTTAAAATACGATTGCCAGTTTTTCATTTTATTCACTTAATTTGAAAATCGTGAAAGGCAGTACAAAAATCTACCATAGATGAAAAGAAGAAAATTTATTCAAAGTGCTGCGTTAACAGGATTGGGTTTAACGGTCGGATCTGCATTAACCGCTTCTGGGGATGATGAGAAATCAGCAGAAAAAGCTATTGCTGCAACGACTAAAACCGACACAAAACCTGTTATTCCAATGGTGCTTGCTACTTGGAATGTGCCGAATGCTACTAAAAAAGCGTGGGATGTTATGCAAGAAGGAAAATCTGCGTTAGATGCTGTAGAACAAGGCGTAATGATTGAAGAAGCAGACGTAAACAATCAATCGGTTGGAAAAGGTGGTTTGCCCGATAGAGATGGAAATGTAACGTTAGACGCGTGCATTATGAACAAAGAAGGCGATTATGGTGCGGTAGTTTGTATTGAAAATATACAACATCCAATTTCAGTTGCGAGAAAAGTAATGGAAGACACGCCACATGTGCTTTTAGCAGGAAATGGTGCAAAGAAATTCGCGATTGAAAGTGGTTTTACACCAGAAAACTTACTCACAGAAGCTTCTAAAAAAGCGTGGGAAACCTGGAAAGTAGAAGCAAAATACAAACCAATTATCAATGTTGAAAACCATGATACAATTGGAATGTTAGCAATTGATAAAAACGGAGATATTTCTGGCGCGTGTACCACAAGCGGATTGTCTTATAAAATGCAAGGTCGCGTTGGCGATTCGGCAATTATAGGTTCAGGCTTATTCATTGATAATGAAATTGGTGGCGCAACGGCAACAGGAATGGGAGAAGAGGTTTTAAAAACCGTAGGAAGCTTTTTAATTGTTGAATTGATGCGACAAGGAAAATCGCCACAAGAAGCCTGTGAAGAAGCGGTAAAACGCGTGGTAAAGAAAAGTCCGAATTACAAGGATTTTCAAGTCGGTTACATAGCGGTCAACAAAAAAGGAGAAACAGGCGCGTATTGCATTCATGAGTGGTTTAATTATACAACCTATCAGAATGGAGAAAACAAAAACCATAAGGCGGATTTTTATAATAAAGTTTAAGAGTTTATAAGTTTAGCAGTTTGTATTTTGAAACAAGCTGAAAGTAAATAACTTAACCAAACACCAAACACCAAACACCAAACACCAAACACCAAACACCAAACACCAAACACCAAATTCACATGGCAACCAACAAATCATACAAAAGTGCTTTTATATTTGTAACCTCATTATTTTTTCTTTGGGGATTTATTACTGTATTAGTCGATTCATTAATTCCTAGATTAAAAGAAGTTTTTGAACTTACAAATTTTCAATCGGGATTAATTCAGTTAGCATTCTTCTTAGCGTATTTTGTATTTTCTATTCCATCGAGTCAATTATTAGCTAAAATCGGTTACAAAAAAGGAATTATACTAGGTTTATTAGTCATTGGTTTTGGCTGTTTTTTAATGTATCCTGCCGCGTATTTTAGAATTTATGGCGTCTTTTTAATAGCCGTTTTTGTAATTGGCGCCGGATTATCAACCTTGCAAGTAGCTGCAAATCCGTATGTTGCAAATTTAGGTCCGGAAGAAAGTGCTTCAAGTCGATTAAATTTATCGCAAGCATTCAATTCTTTAGGAACAACCATTGCACCAACTATTGGAGCATTATTTATTTTGAGTAGTCATGTAAAAAATGAAGAGCAAATTGCTGCATTGAATGATGTTCAAAAAGAAGCGTATTTTGCAGCGGAAGCATCAGCGGTACAATCTCCATTTGTAATTATTGGAGCCTTTGCGATGCTTTTGGGAATCGTATTTCTGTTTGTAAAATTACCTAAGTTGATACAAAAAGTATCTAGCAAAGGATATAAAGAATTATTATCGCACAAACCTTTAATGTTGGGCGCTTTAGGAATTTTCGTATATGTTGGTGCCGAAGTTGCCATTGGAAGTTATTTGGTAGATTATTTTATGAGTATGGAACTCTACAACGTAGTAAGTGGAAGCGATTTTATGATGAGTATTGCCAACAGTGTGGGCGACTTATTTAATAAATCGTTTGATGATGCCAATCCAAAAGCACTGCTAGGTGTTTTTGTAGCCTTGTATTGGTCAGGAGCAATGATAGGTCGTTTTGTTGGAGCGTATTTAACAAAAATTATTGCGCCTACAAAAGTATTGAGCGTATTTGCAATATTGGCTATTTCTATGATTGTTTTATCTATGACAACCACAGGATTGGTTTCTATGTGGTCTATTTTAGCAGTAGGATTATTTAACTCAATTATGTTCCCAACAATATTTGCATTAGCAATTGACGGATTAAGCGATTTAAAACCGCAAGCTTCGGGAATTTTATGTACTGCAATTGTTGGTGGAGCCGTAATTCCGCCACTATACGGATTGTTTTCTGATATGCAAGGATTTAAAACTGCGTTTTTACTAGTGTTAGCATGTTATGCATACATTATGTATTATGGTTTTATGAAAAGAAAAAAAACTGTAGTTGCAGGATAATCTAGCGTAAAAATATGGTTGTCAACGTGTAGTTTGTTATATTTGTTTTATTCACAATATGATAGACTACATGAGCAACATTCAAGAGAAGCTAAAGGCTTTGCGCGATGAATTACGCGAACACAATCACAATTATTACGTATTAGACAACGCTACTATTTCTGACTATGAGTTTGATATGAAACTCAAGGAATTACAAGCGTTGGAAGCAAAACATCCCGAATTCCACGATCCGAATTCGCCAACGTTGCGTGTTGGCGGACAAATCACAAAGAACTTCAATACCATTGCGCACGAATATCGTATGTACTCGTTGGACAATTCGTATTCTAAAGAAGATTTGCTAGATTGGGAAAAGCGTATTGAGAAGATTCTCGGTGTTGAGAATGTGGAATATACGTGTGAGCTAAAGTATGATGGCGCTTCCATGAATTTGACGTATGAAAATGGAAAACTGATCAAAGCAGTTACGCGTGGCGATGGTTTTCAAGGTGATGAGGTAACTAATAACATCAAAACGATCAAAACGGTTCCGTTGCGTCTGCAAGGTAATTTTCCTCCAAAGTTTGATATTCGTGGTGAGATCATTCTTCCGCTTGACGGATTTAAAAAAATGAACGAAGAACGTGTTGCTAATGGCGAAGATCCATACATGAATCCTCGAAATACAGCTTCTGGAAGTTTAAAATTACAAGACAGTAGCGAAGTTGCTAAACGTCCGTTAGAATGTTTATTATACAATATAAAAGGCGAACGCTTGCCAATTTCAACACAGTTTGAAAGCTTAGAAAAAGCGCGTGAATGGGGATTTAAAGTGCCAACAGTTGCCAAAGTTGCCAAAAACGTAGATGAAATTTTAGAGTTTGTCAATTATTGGGAGGCAAATCGTCACGAATTAGCGTATGAAATTGATGGAGTTGTAATTAAAGTAAATAACTTACAATATCAAGATGAGTTAGGTTATACTTCTAAAGCACCACGTTGGGCAATGGCGTATAAGTTTAAAGCTGAGCAAGTTGCAACGGTTTTAAATGAAATTACCTACCAAGTTGGTCGTACTGGAGCAATTACACCTGTAGCAAACTTAGCTCCAATTTTACTTGCAGGAACCACTGTAAAGCGTGCATCCTTGCATAATGCAGATCAAATTGCTAAATTAGACATTAGAGAACGCGATACTGTATTTGTAGAAAAAGGAGGTGAAATTATTCCGAAAATCGTAGGTGTAAATTTTGAAGCACGTCCAAGTGATTCTACAGAAACTGTATATGCAAGTGAATGCCCCGAATGTCATACACCATTAGAACGAAAAGAAGGAGAAGCACAACATTATTGTCCAAATGTAGCTGGTTGTATACCACAAATTGTGGGAAGAATTCAGCATTACATTTCGCGCAAAGCAATGGATATTGATGGTTTAGGAGGCGAAACAGTTGCGTTGTTAGTCAAAGAAAATTTGATTTCCAATTATGCTGATTTGTACGAATTGACCAAAGAACAGGTGATTCCGCTAGAGCGAATGGCAGAAAAAAGTGCTAAGAATTTAATTAATGGAATTGAAGCATCAAAAAAGATTCCGTTTGAGCGTGTTTTGTATGCGTTGGGAATTAGATATGTAGGAGAAACAGTCGCAAAAAAATTGGCGAAACATTACAAGTCTATAAATGCGCTTATTGACGCTTCGTCGGAGGATTTAGAGCGTGTCGACGAGATAGGAGTGAAGATCGCCGAAAGTGTGGCACATTTTTTTAAAGAAGAAACTAATTTGCAAACAGTTACACGATTAAAAGAATATGGAGTACAATTAGAGTTCTCTGCTGAACAGTTAGAAGGACTTACAGAAACTTTGTTAGGAAAGTCCTTTGTGGTTTCTGGTGTATTTGAAAAAGTATCGCGTAACGAATTAAAAAAACTCATAGAAAATAATGGTGGAAAAATATCATCTTCCATATCTTCTAAAACTTCATTCGTAGTTGCAGGTGACAAAATGGGCCCTAGCAAACGCGAAAAGGCAGAAAAATTGAATATTACAATTTTGACCGAAGATGCGTTTTTGAATATGATATAAATGAATTTTACAAAACCAACACATATAGTTTTTATCATCTCGGCAATCGTCTCGATGCTTGTCGCTATGTTTTTGGAAAAATTTTGTTTAATTTATGTGCAGCCATTTACGGTACTAACCATTCTAGCTATCTATTTTGCGGAGAAAAAAACGCCAACTAGTATTTTATACATATTGTCGCAGGTAATTGGTTTAGCAGGTGGAATTTTACTCATATTAGGAATGCGCGATCATTTGAAGGCGGTTTCTATACTATTTTCCATATTTTATGTATTGTATCTTAGGTTGATGTACATTCGGAACGCAAATAAAAAGACAGAAATGCGAACTTATTTCTATGTTTTTTTGATGTCATTGCCTGTTTTATATATTTATTACAGTGTAATTAGCACAATTTCCTCTGAACTGAAAGGTGCTGCGGTATATTTTAGTTTTCTAATGTTTTTTATGTTGAGTTACATTATTACTGCTCTGTATTATTATGTAAAAGATAAAAAACCTTCCAATCTTTGGATGCTTATTGCAGCCGTAAACCTTGGGTTTATGAATATTATTATTGGACTTAATGAATTGTACATGTACGAAACTATATTTACTGTAATTGTGGTATTTTGTAGCTTGTGTATTCAATATTTTGTATTGAAATTTATTTTGTATGACGAAGCGGATGAAGAAGAAGATATTTTGAATATGTTGAATGAATGAAGCATGTAAAGCCAACACATATCATCTTTTGTATAACAGCACTTTTAATGTTGGTATGTGCTGCTTTTTTTGAAAAACAAAATATAGTGTACGTATATCCATTTCCTGTCATTGCTATTTTTTGGATGTATATGACAGAAAAAAAAGAACCGCTTAGCATTTTGTATGTACTTACGTTAGCTATTACTATTGTTGGAGGTGTATTGTTATTGCTAGGATTGCGGAAGTTTACACCAGAAGTTTCCATATTATTTTCGCTGTATTATATTTTTTACATGCGTTTGATGTATTTAAAAAATGAAAGGAAAAAAACAAATCGGATATTGTATTTTAGGTTGGCACTTATTGTGTTGCCCATCATCTATATTTATGATCGAGTAATGTGTCTAATTTACAAGGAAATCAGTGATACATTTGCATACTTTGCAGTGCTTGTTATTTTAGTGTTGATTTACATTATAGTAGCGCTATATTATTATTTGCGAAACAAGAATCAAACGAATCTTTGGATGCTCATTGCTTCATGCAACATAGGAATTATGAACCTAATTATAATGATCAACGAATTGTATGTCACTGAAACATTTTTTACCGTAATAGCGCTTTTCTGCTGTAATTTGAAATTATATTTTGCGATGAAATTTATGTTGGAAGATGAAAAAAACACCTTGCCAGATATAGTATAATTACCTGTTGTTACTATGTTGATGATTTTAGTTAGATTACAATTCGCATCAAAAAAAGAATATTTAATAACTATAAAAATAGAGGAATAAATTAGAATTAGTTACCAACAACCCTAAATTAATGTCGAAACAAAAAATACTTACCTATTTATATTTCTGCCTACTGATTTTAGATCTGTTAGGTGTTATATATCCAGATGCTGTTGATAGAACGTATACTACTTTCTTACCATTTCCGGCATTAATTGTATTGTATTTTTGTTCCGTAAAAAAGGTAAATTGGTTATATGTTGCATCATTACTAAGTACCTTTTTAGGAATCATCTTTTTCAACATGGAAACTTATAGAAAACCTGCATTAATTTTTTATGGAATTGGAGTTCTTATCTATGTAATCATAGCTTTAAAAAAAGCAGGAGAAATTCCGATACGAAGTATTTTTATTGCTGCAATTCCTTTTCTAGTCATATACTTAGTTCCGCTGTTTTATTATTACGATGAGGTAAAAATGGAGATATTTAATTATATTTTATTCTATGTATTTTCTGTTGGTTTATTCTTTTTTATTTCCACTTTAGTGTATACAACGCGACAAAATAAACCAAATTTGTGGCTTCTCAGTTCAGGAATCGTATTTGTTATTTCTACCACAATTCATGGACAAAATCTTTTCTTTGGATATATAATGTGGGTCAGAGCTGCCGTAGTTTTGACTTTTCTTTACATGCATTACGCTATGTATAGATATACCATCGCAAATAAAAAATAACAACAATATTGAACGAATTGAAAATACACCACTTTTAAAAAAATATAGGATTTCTATACAGAAATAAGTTACTTTGTCATGTTAATGAAAAAGATTGCTACGCTTTTAGTCACTTTACTCGTCTGTATAGCCTGTATAGACTTTTTATGGTTATTTTTTCCAGACTATGTATCTAGAAAATATGCCATAGTATTGACGATTCCTGTGATAATGCTTTGCTACTTTTTATATGCTGAAGCGAAAAATGTGCTGTATTTACTAGCATTAGTAGCTTTTATGATTGCTGATTATTATTTTTTCATTGAAAGAAGTCTCGCATACGGAACCATAAGTAGTGGTGTTGCATTATCTATTTATGGTGTTATTGTATTAAAGCAATCTCATTATATTTCTACTAGAAAGCTACTCATAACTACCGTTCCTTTTTTGACAATATACATGTTGCCTTTTGTCTATTTTGTAGAACACATAAAAGATGAAATTTTTGGAGAGATTATCTTTTATAGCTTTGCCATCGCTTACTTTTCATTTATGTCTGTAATGACATACATTAGCAAACGAAGTATTGTAACACAAACACTCGCATTAGCTGGTATATCTACAGCATTCATGGGACTTTTATTTGGAACCTTCTTATTTGTAGATAGAAATCCAATATATGCAGTGCTATCCAATTTGTTTTTTATATGCTCACATTACAAAATGTGGCAATACATTAGTATCAAAGATGCAATAAAACCAAAAAAAAGCGCATAAAAATGCTCGTTTTTAGTTGAAACTTCTAAGGTTATGAAAAGGTTTATAAGTTTAGGAGTTTATGCTTTGAAACTATCAGAAAGTAAACAACTTGACCAGTAACCAGTAACCAGCAACCAGCAACTATTTCCAGAGTTTATAAGTTTAGGAGTTTATGCTTTGAAACCATCAGTAAGTAAACAACTTGACCAGTAACCAATAACTAGCAACCAACAAACAAAACAACCTACACAATAATCGATTTTCCGTTAGCAATTACGTTCTTTTCATCATCAAAGTAAAAATCAACTCTTCCCACATAAATTCCGTACGCACCAACTTGATTTACTAAAACAGATTCTCCCTTGCTATTTTTTTCAATCGTAGGTTTTGGTAAAAAAGTATGTGTATGTCCACCAATAATCAAATCAATATCTTTGGTAGCGCGTGCTAATTTTAAATCAGAAGGTCGTTACGGGGTTCTCTTGTAATTATATCCGATGTGAGACAAACAAATGACCAAATCGCACTTTTCATCTTCTTTCAAAATACGACTCATATCTTGCGCAGATTCAACAGGATCGTTATATACAGTTTCTTTGTACATGCGTTTATCTACCAAACCTTCAAGCTTTACACCAAGACCAAAAATTCCAATCTTAATGCCATCTTTCATAAAAATTTTATACGGTTTTACGTGCGTATCTAAAACAGTATTTTTAAAGTCGTAATTGGCAGAAACGAAATCAAAATTAGCATTTGGTAACTGCGCGTATAACCCGTCAATTCCATTATCATAATCGTGGTTTCCAATCGTAGCCAAATCGTACTTCATCATACTCATCAGTTTAAATTCCAATTCGCCACCGTAATAATTAAAATACGGCGTTCCTTGAAAAATATCACCAGCGTCCAATAACAATGTATTTGGATTCTCTTTTCTAATATTTGCAATCAAACTTGCTCTACGTGCTGCACCACCTTGATTCGGATTTCTTGGATGATCGGCTTCAAAAGGATCAATATGACTGTGCACGTCATTAGTATGTAAAATGGTAATATGTTTCTTTGCTGAACTCGCTGTAAAACTCTGCAATGACAAACCTCCTAAAGTGACAAAAGCACTAGAAGCCAACGAATTTTGTATAAAATCTCTTCTTTTCATTTCTTAGTTGGGTTATTGTTGTATAAATCTGCCATCAAGTTGTGCAGGAATCGTGTCAACAGTTTTAAAATAATCAATCATTGCAGTTCTAATCTTATAATTCAAGACTTCCAAAGATTCTGGATTCTTCAAGAAATTCATTCGATCGCCACCATTTTGCAAATAATCAGATGTAACTACAGTGTATGTTTTTCCTGCTTCAATTGGTTTTCCGTTCACCAAAGCTTCCATCACTTTAAAATCTTTATCCAGTTTAATGGTCAAGCCAGAAATTGGATGCGCACGTTTTGCTTCCGCCAAATACGCCACCATATTGTGTACATTTTCAGCAGTTAGCTCAGCCACAACAATCGAATTTTCAAAAGGCATTACATTAAAAGCAGTTCGTGTCTTAATTGGTCCTTTCGGGATTGGCGCACGAATTCCACCATGATTCAACAAGCAAATATCAATACTTTTACCTGTTCGTTTCTTATAAACAGGTTCACTCTGCGATCGTACCAAATCGGCCATTAAATTTCCAATGGTAGTCTCAAGTTTACCATCATTCTTATGCATATCTTTTGGAGCATAACTCAGTATTTTTTCCATATCCTCTTGGATACGTTCGCGATAAGGCTTGATAAAATCTTCAATATCCTGATTGGTAAGCAAAGAATCACTTACAGTAATACGTTTTCCTTCAATTTTAGAAACTTGTTTTTTTACGGCACAAGAAATGACTAAAAATAAAATGAGAATCGGAATAATTTTTTTCATAAAAACTAAATATGTGGCAAATTATAAAAAATACAAGATATCGTCATAGCCAATTACACTAAATAATTGTAAAACCACACACTTTTTTTGTGATTACTTGTCAAAATTCAACGTTCGTTGTTAAAAAACGACGCTTACGAAATAATTTTTTTCTTCTGCAAAACTCCACGTAACTTCGTATATAACTAACGTTTGCGGGGAAAAACAGTAGTTGTATAATTTTAGAAGATAAGAGGCGTATGTACAAACATGCGCCTCTTTTTTGTGGAAAAAGAGTATTTTTGTCAAATATCAATTCGCATACATGTTTTTAAAAGGATTACAATACAAATCAGCTCAGAAAGCACTTACGAAAAAGCTGCGCAATACCGCAACAAAGGAAGTGAATACCAAAACGATTCAAACTGTTGGAGTTATTGTAAATGCTGATGTAACAGAGAATTTTGAACACATCATCAAAACATTGCAACTAAATGTAGTAGTAGACGTGTTATGCTATCATAAAAATTTTCAAAAAACGCGCCAAGTAACGTATCCTGTTTTTTATGAAAAAGACTTTGGTTGGAAAGGAAAACCAAAAACAACCGAATTAAAAGAATTTTTAGACAAACCTTACGATTTATTGATCAGTTATTACAGTGATGATCTTGTACCATTACAATTAGCTTCAGGTTTGCAAAAAGCAACTTTTAAAGTGGGTATTGCAGGAAGTAGTCAGGAAATACATGACGTTATCATTCAAACCAAAGAAGACGAAATTGCAACATTTGCAAAAGAACTACATACATATTTACACATACTAAATAAATTATAATAATGAAGAAATTCATCGGAACTGGAGTTGCATTAGTGACACCTTTTAATACAGACTCTTCAGTAGATACCAACGCATTAACAGCTATTGTTGAACATGTAATTGCAGGCGGAATAGAATACTTAGTCGTTTTAGGAACAACCGCAGAAAGTGCCGTGTTGACAAGTGAAGAAAAACAGTTGGTCATTGATACAGTTCTAAAAGCAAATAACATGCGTTTGCCTATTGTTTTAGGAATAGGAGGAAACAATACTGCTGCCGTTGTGCATGAATTAAAAACTACAAACTTACAAGGTATTGATGCTGTTTTGTCGGTTTCTCCATATTATAACAAACCAACGCAAGAAGGAATATATCAGCATTTCAAAGCAATTGCAGCAGCAAGTCCAAAACCAATTATAATATACAATGTGCCTGGAAGAACGGCGAGTAATATGTTGCCAAAAACGGTCGTTAGATTGGCAAATGATTTTGAAAATATTATCGGAGTAAAAGAAGCGGCAGGCGATATAGTACAGGCCATGAAACTTATAAAAGACGTGCCAGAAGATTTCTTGGTTATTTCGGGTGATGATATGATTACGCTACCAATGGTTTTTGCCGGTGGCGCAGGTGTTATTTCGGTGATTGGACAAGGATATCCAAAAGAATTTTCGGAAATGGTACGCTTAGGATTGGCAGGAAATATAAAACAAGCAAACGCACTTCATTACAAAATGATGCCTGCAATAGATTATATTTTTGAAGAAGGAAATCCTGCGGGAATCAAAGCTGTTTTCGAAAAATTAAAACTAGCTACTGCTACCGTTCGTTTGCCTTTAATAGAAGCTTCGGAAGGACTCAAACAAAAATTACATACGCTTACAGATGATTTGAAAGCATAAAAATAAATGGCAAAAAAAGTAAAAGATCCAGGCTTAGGTGAAGCATCTGTTACAAGTGCAAAACGAATTGTAAACAAAGATGGTTCGTTCAACATTAAACATGTACACAGAAAAACAGGAATTTCTGCATTGTATACGTATTTAGTTGATATCAGTTGGACACATTTTTTCTGTTTGGTCTTCTTAGTATATTTCATTATCAACATTACATTTGCAACTATATATGTAACAATTGGAGTGCAGTACATCTCAGTAGAACCGCAAGGTTTCTTTATCGATTTTGTGAATGCTTTTTTCTTTTCTTCGCAAACCATTACAACTTTAGGTTACGGAGCTATGGCGCCAACAAGCATTATTACAGGAATTGTTTCAAGTTTTCAGGCGTTGATCGGATTGTTAAGTTTCTCATTCGTAACAGGACTTTTATACGGACGTTTTTCCAAACCAAAAGCATCTATAGAATTCAGTGATGAAATAATTTACCGCGACTTTAAAGAAGGAAAAGCATTAATGTTTCGGTTGATGAATAGCAAAAAAGATGTCATGATAAACCCGACTGTAAAAGTCACTTTGGCTATAACAGAAGCAGACCAAGCACACGGATATCAACGTAATTTTTATCAGCTTGAGCTGGAAAGAGATCACATTACCTATTTGCCAACCACATGGACATTGGTACATGAAATTACAGAAGAATCACCAATCTATAAATTTTCTGAAAAAGAACTCAAAACACTCAATGGCGAGTTCTTAATTATGGTTTCTTATTATGATGAAGCCTTCAATGAAGAAGTGTACAAACTACATTCGTATACGTTTGAAGAATTAGTAATGAATGTTGCTTTTGAAAAAGCCTTCTATTATGATGAAGACGGATTTACCGTATTAGATCATCATAAAATAAGCAATACTAGGAAAATGTAAACGGGACTAGTTTTTTCTCAAATTACAAAATAATAAGCAAGTATTTCAAAAAAAATACTTACGAAAACCCCACGAAAAATAGATGTTTTAATGAGTCTAAAAGGCGCAGCCGCTCTACTAGCGAAGCGATCTAATAGTGTCAGCGATCTAACAGCGTCAGCGATCCGTGAGCAATAGCGAACTAAACAAAAAAGTTAAAACTATGGTAAAGAATACTAAAATCAGATTTGTAAAGTTATTTTAGCGCTTTAAAAATGTTTTCATAATACATAATAAATACCTATTTTTGCCAGATGTTTAAAAAGATGAGGAAATTTCTATACCTAATTTTAGCTGTTGTTACGCTTGCTTCTTGTAGTGAATACCAAAAAGCATTAAAGTCGGAAGATACGAAAGTAAAATACGAACTTGCAGAACGCTTTTATAAAGAAAAAAAGTTTAAAAAGTCAAGTAGACTTTTCGAGCAAATTGTGCCTAAATATAGAGGAAAACCACAAGGTGAACGTGTTACGTTTTTATACGGACGTACATTATTTGAAATAGAACAATACATTGTTTCAGGATATCAGTTTGAGCGTTTTGTACGTTCATACCCAAAAAGTGATAGTGTACAAGTAGCTTCTTATTTTGAAGCAAAAAGCTATTACATGCAATCGCCTCGTTACAGTATCGATCAAAGAGAAACGATGACGGCAATTAATAAATTGCAAGGATTTATCAATAACTATCCAGAATCAGCATATCTTGATAGTGCCAATGAAATGGTAAGTGAATTAACCACTAAGATTGAAAAGAAAGCATACGAAATTGCAAAACAATACAATACCATTTCAGATTATAAATCAGCAATTAAAACAACAGAGAACTTTCTTTCAGATTTCCCAGGAACATCTTTTAGAGAAGATGCAATGTATTTAAAGCTTGACGCGACGTACAACTTAGCAATACGAAGTTTTACTACATTAATGGAAGATCGATTGAATGAAGCTTCATCAGCGTACAAAACGTTGGTTAAGTTTTATCCAGAGTCAAAATATAAAGAAGAAGCCGATAAAATTATGGCTTCAATAACAGAAGAATTAGCAAAAATTTCAAAATAATAAATATGGTTGATATTAAAAACTTAGACGCTCCAATAAGCACTACAACAGTTGAAAGAAATCAATTTGATGCGCCAACAGACAACATTTATGAAGCAATTTCAGTTGTAGCAAAAAGAGCAATTCAAATCAACTCTGAAATCAAGAAAGAATTAATCGAGAAATTAGACGAATTTGCTACGCACAACGACAGTTTAGAAGAAATCTTCGAAAACAAAGAGCAAATCGAAGTATCTAAATTCTACGAAAAACTTCCAAAGCCACATGCAATTGCAGTACACGAATGGTTGGAAGACAAAATATACTACCGTAACACAAAAGAAGAAGCTTAAAATATGTCAATAATAAGGGGCAAAAAAGTAGTATTAGGCGTTACCGCTGGTATTGCCGCTTATAAAATAGCTTCTTTAGTACGGTTATTCATAAAAGCAGGCGCCGAAATCAAAGTGATTATGACGCCTGCTGCTAAAGACTTCATTACGCCATTAACGCTGTCTACCTTATCTAAAAATCCTGTGCATTCCTCTTTTACGAATGAAGAGGATGAAAATGATGTGTGGACAAACCACGTAGAGTTAGGATTGTGGGCAGATTTTATGTTGATTGCGCCAGCAACAGCAAACACGATGTCTAAAATGGCATCCGGAAACAGCGATAACTTATTACTAGCAACGTACCTTTCTGCAAAATGTCCTGTATATTTTGCGCCCGCTATGGATTTGGATATGTACAAACATCCATCCACAAAAAACTCATTTGAACAACTGACCAAATATGGAAATACTATGATTCCTGCTACAAGCGGCGAATTGGCAAGTGGTTTGGTTGGAGAAGGACGCATGGCAGAACCAGAAGATATCATTGCATTTATTGAAAAAGACATCTTAGACAAACTTCCGTTAAAAGGAAAAAAAGTTATGATTACCGCAGGACCAACCTACGAAGCTATTGATCCTGTACGTTTTATAGGAAATCATTCTTCGGGTAAAATGGGCTTCGAATTGGCGCGTGCGGCTGCCAACTTAGGTGCTGAGGTTACTTTAATTGCCGGGCCAAATCATCAAAGCATTTCACATTCGTCTGTAAATGTGGTGGATGTAATTAGTGCTGAAGATATGTACAAAGCGGCACACAACGATTTTTCATCAGCAGATATTGCCATTCTTTCTGCGGCTGTTGCCGATTATAAACCAAAAGATGTGGCATCTCAGAAAATAAAAAAGAAAGAATCATCGTTACATATTGAGTTGGTAAAAACAAAAGACATTCTAGCTTCGTTGGGCGACATCAAAAAAGCACAATTTCTAGTAGGTTTTGCTTTAGAAACAAACAACGAATTAGAAAACGCCAAAGGAAAGCTTACACGTAAAAATTTAGACATGATTGTGCTAAATTCTTTAAACGACAAAGGAGCAGGATTTGGAAAACCAACTAACAAAGTAACTATTATTGACAAAAAAATGAATACCTTAGCTTTTGGGTTAAAATCGAAAGCCGATGTAGCCATTGATATATTTAATGAAATTTTAAAGCGAATCCATGCGTAACCTTGTTCTAAGTCTTTTACTTTTATGTGGAGTATCATTTGTAACTGCACAAGAAATCAACTGTCAAATTACCATTGACACACAACAAGTCAATCAAACGAACCAGCAAATATTTAAAACGCTCGAACGTTCGTTAAACGACTTTGTAAACAAAACGCAATGGACCAACAAAAAATATACTACTTCCGAGCGTATCAATTGTAGCATGGTCATCAATGTATCACAATACAATTCGGATGAATTTGTGGCAACGATTCAAGTACAATCGTCTCGTCCAATATATAACTCATCGTTTGAGTCGCCTGTGTTTAACTACAACGATAGGCAATTTCGTTTTATCTATCAAGAATTTCAACCATTAGTATACAATCCAAATGCTTTTACATCAAACCTAGTTGCAGTAATTGCATACTATGTATATGTAGTTTTAGGAATTGATGCAGATACGTTTGCGCTTCGTGGCGGATCAGACTTTTATGCACAAGCACAACAAATAGTAAACCTTTCACAATCAGGTCCGTTTCTTGGTTGGAAAGAAGCCGATGGAAATCGTACACGTTGGACATTATTAGACAACATGCTCAACAATACACACAAAGAATACAGAACTGTAATGTACAACTATCACAGAGTAGGTTTGGATGTTATGGCAGATGATCCACGTGCGGGAAAAGAAGCCATCAGCGCAAGCATGGAAATCTTTAAAGCACTTAACAACCGTAGGCCAAATTCATTCCTATTACAAACATTTTTTGACGCCAAAGCAGAAGAAATTCAGCAAGTATTTTCGGGCGGACCTAAAATAAATGTAGTGCGTTTGGTGGAAACACTAAACAAAGTAGCACCATTCCACGCAACCAAGTGGGAAAAAATTAAATTCTGATTCTTGCGAAAATTTGGAGCAATACGCTATTTTTGTGTGTTGAAACTAACGTACTAAAAACGCGACTACATTGCTCACACAACTATCTATAAAAAACTTTGCACTCATTGATGCTTTACAAGTTGAATTTGATAAAGGATTTACCATCATTACGGGTGAAACTGGCGCAGGAAAATCAATTCTTCTTGGCGGATTAGCATTAATACTAGGAAAACGAGCAGATTTATCTTCGTTGAAAGATAAAGAACGTAAATGCGTTATTGAAGCCGAATTTTCCATAAAAAAGTACAAACTCAAAAATTTCTTTACCGAAAACGATCTTGATTACGATCATGATACCATTGTACGCCGCGAAATATTACCATCTGGAAAATCACGTGCTTTTGTAAATGATGTTCCTGTGCGCTTAGCAATTTTAGATGCATTGGGCGATCGGTTAATTGACATTCATTCGCAACATCAAACTTTGCAACTGACAGACAACCAATTTCAATTTCAAGTCATTGATATATTGGCGAATGTTTCAGAAGAAGTCAATTCGTATCAAACGGTATTAAAAAGTTATCAATTCACACAAAAAGAATTACACAGCATACAAGAAGAACGCGCTGCTTTAGAAAAAGAGCACGATTACAATATGTTCTTGCTAAAAGAATTGGAAGAAGCCAAACTAGAAGGGTTGATTCTTTCCGATTTAGAAGCAAAATACGAACGCTTGAACAATGCGGAAGACATAAAAACGAATCTAAGTGCTTCTGAACAATTACTTTCCGATGAACAAGTTGGTGTACTCAATTTACTTTCAGAATTGCAAGTCGCTTCTGGAAAATTAGCAGACATTGCACCCGAATTTAAACAATTGGCGGAACGTGTAAAAAGTTCATACATTGAATTAGATGACATTTATAACGAAGTCATCAACTTACAAGGAGAAGTTACGTTTGATCCATCTGTATTTGAAGAAATCTCAGAAAAGCTTCAAAAAATATTCGATCTACAAAAAAAGCACAGTGTACTTTCGCTGGAAGACTTACTTGTAATTCAATCGAAACTATCTGAAAAAGCAGCTGTTTCCGAAAACATTGACGAAGTCATTCAAACCAAAGAAAAAGAATTAGAAGCACTCAGCAAGCAACTCAAACAACTTGCAAAATCCATTCATACAAAACGTTCGCAAGGTATTCCAACACTTGTACAACAATTAGAAACAATGCTGGCAACTTTGGGCATGCCAAATGCACGTTTTAATATCAAAGTAACATTAGCCAATCAGTTTTATGCAAACGGAATGGACGATTTACAATTTTTATTTGCAGCGAACAAAGGCGGACATTTTAACGAATTAAAAAAAGCAGCTTCTGGTGGAGAATTATCACGTGTAATGCTATGTATCAAAGCTATTTTATCGAAATATATGCAATTGCCAACCATTATGTTTGACGAAATTGACACAGGAGTTTCGGGAGAAGTAGCCAACAAAATGGCAAAAATCATGCAACAAATGAGCAAAAGTATGCAAGTATTCTCCATAACACACTTGCCACAAATTGCAGCCAAAGGAAAACAACATTTCAAAGTATACAAACAAGACGTAAACGAAGTTACAACCACGCAATTAAAACAACTGCAGCCAGAAGAGCGTGTACACGAAATTGCACAGATGTTAAGTGGCGCTAAAATTTCGGAATCAGCTTTGGCAAACGCAAAAGAATTATTACAATCGTAAAAATCGATCAATTCAATCTTTTACCATATATTTGAACCAGCAAACGACTTAAAAAGAACAAGCATGTCATATAACTTATTAAAAGGAAAAAGAGGAATCATATTTGGTGCTTTAGACGAAAATTCTATTGCATGGAAAACTGCAGAACGTGTGCATGAAGAAGGTGGAACATTTGTACTAACAAATGCACCAATTGCAATGCGTATGGGGAAAATAAAGGACTTAGCCGAAAAAACGGGTTCTGAAATTATTCCTGCTGATGCTACTGATTTAGAAGACATTCAAAACTTAGTTGACAAATCAATGGAAATCCTTGGCGGGAAAATTGACTTCGTATTACACTCTATCGGAATGTCAGTAAACGTTCGTAAAGGAAGACATTACACAGACTTAAAATACGATTGGATGACCAAAGGTTGGGATGTTTCTGCGGTATCTTTTCACAAAGTAATGCAAACACTTTACAAAACTGACGCAATGAGCGAGTGGGGAAGTATTGTAGCACTAACATACATGGCTGCACAACGTACATTTCCAGATTACAATGATATGGCAGACAACAAAGCATATTTGGAATCTATTGCGCGTAGTTTTGGTTATTTCTTTGGGAAAGAGAAAAAAGTACGTGTCAACACCATTTCACAATCGCCAACACCAACAACAGCTGGACAAGGAGTAAAAGGATTTGACGGATTTATCTCGTATGCGGAAAAAATGTCGCCACTTGGTAATGCAACAGCTCTAGATTGTGCAAACTACACTGTATCATTATTCTCAGATTTAACAAAAAGAGTAACGATGCAAAACTTATACAATGATGGCGGATTCTCAAACACAGGAGTAAGTCAAGAAGTGATTGAAAGATTCACAGAAGAATAATAAAATAATAGCAAATAAAAAAATGCCTCTAAAATTGCTTAGAGGTATTTTTTTTTGGAAAAAATCTAATAAAGGCAGAATTTTTTTTGATATGGATATATAAGAACACTATCAAAAAACATTCTTAATGCAGCGAAAAGTATAGTAAATACAAGGGTTAACATAGAAATGTATAAGTCTGCCGTTAATTTCCACGAACATAATATTGTTAAATATTTGTGAAATTTAAGTTGTTTTAATAGCTTAGGAGTCTCGAACTCAATAAACTATTTACCGACTGCTTATGAAAAGACGACTACGCATCTCCTTTTCTTTCATATTATACATCCTCTGTTTTCAACTAACTGCACAAACACATTTTGAAAATCAAGCGGTAGCTGTTGGTGTTGATGATGCTAGTGGAACCATTTATCTTGGTGGAGGAATATCTTTTTGTGACTTCAATAATGATGGTTGGGACGATATTACCATCGCAACACAAAGTGGCGATCCATTAAAAATTTACAAAAATAATGGAGATGGAACGTATTCTCCAGAAACTACACTAGTTCCCAATAACAATGCACAACAAAAACAGGTGATATGGGTCGATTTTGACAACGATGGCGACAAAGACTTATTTATTGCTGGTGATGTAGACGGAAGTCGATTGTATCGAAATGACACAACAGCACTAACCGATGTAACCATTACAGCTGGTTTGCCTACCGCAGCACAAGATAATTTTGGCGCTTCTTGGGGCGATTATAATAATGATGGATATTTAGACATATTTCTTTGCAATAGACGACTCAGTGCTCCACAACCAAACTATTTGTACAAAAACAACGGAGACGGAACTTTTACCAATGTAAGCGCTTCCGCGGGAATTGACAATGGAAGTCACCTTTCGTTCTGTTCAGCATTCTTTGACTTTAATAATGATGGCTGGCAAGACATTTATATGGCAAATGATAAAGTAAATACCACAAATATTCTATACAAAAACAATGGTGATGGTACATTTTCAGATGTAAGTGATGAATCAGGAACCAACATGGCAATTGATGCCATGTCGGTTACTATTGCAGATTTTGACAGAGATGGATGGTTTGATATTTATGTTACAAACGGAATTCCAGGAAATTACCTTTTAAGAAACAATGGTGATGAAACATTTACAAACATTGCTTCTGATACAGGAACTTTGTTTGAAAGTTTTGCTTGGGGATCCGTTTTCTTAGATGCTGAGAACGATGGCGATTTAGATTTATATGTAAGCGGGTCATTAGATGGTGGCGTGCCAAGTTTGCCATCAGCTGCATTCTACTCAAACAATGGCAACGGAACATTTACTATACAAACGACTACAGGATTTGAAAATGATACCAGTGAAAGTTATTCAAATGCTATTGGAGATACTGATAATGATGGTTTTCCTGAAATCATAGTTAGCAATTCTGGCGGTGATGATATTTTCTTATGGAAAAATCAAACAACTTCCACTAACAATTGGCTAAAAGTCAATTTAGAAGGTGTTACAAGTAACAAACAAGGAGTCGGAGCCACTATTGAACTCAGAAGTGAAGGTGTATCACAATACAGATATACAGTTTGTGGAGAAGGATACATTTCACAAAACTCTGAAACTGAATTTTTCGGAATCGGAACGAATACAATCATAGATTACGTCAAAGTAACTTGGTTGGGTGGCGCACAAGACATACTATTTAACGTAACGCCAAACCAAGCAATAAACATAATAGAAGGAAGCAATCCTTTAAGTACAGAAGAATTTCAACAACAAATGGAAATTCAAGTATATCCTAACCCAACAACAGGAAAAATTTGGATACATACAATTACAAATGATGCTTATGAATATTTCATTTTTGATACTAGAGGCGCACAAGTAAAAAACGGAAAAATTTCACAACAAGAATATATAGATATTTCAAGCTTATCTTCAGGATATTACACTTTAAAAATAATGAGTAAAAAAGCTATATTTAACAAAAAAATAATGTTAAGGTAATGTAAACAAAAACAGTAGGAAAAACCCTTTTTCATGTATTTTGTCGATAATAAAAGCCCTTTTACCGATAAATACATGCTCGATTGAAAAAAAATGTAGTTCTTTCAACTGATATTAAACTAACTAACAAAAATCAAACTTTTTATGAAAAAAATTACACTTAAACTTTTTATGATTATGTGTTTATTAGGTACCTATATAGGTGTCTCACAAACATTGAATCAAGCTGCAAGTTGGCCTAACGCAGGTTGGACACTTTCTGGTACATACACCGCAGGTGGATTATTATCTGATCCTACAGGAGCAGGTACTACATTAACTTGGGATGATGATGCTGCTGGTAGTGGTTCGGGAGATTCTATTGAAGCTACTTCACCAGTAATCGATCTTACTGCTGCAAGTGGAGCAGGAGAAACTTGGATTACCGTAAGTGGAGACTACACATACAGAGCACTAGGTGGAGATGTTTTACAAATTGAAACCTATGATGCTGATGCAATGACTTGGACAGCATTAGAAACATTTGCTGGAAACTCAACAGCAAATGATTTTCAAACATGTGCTAATACAGAAGCATATACAACTGCAGTGCTTGATATTTCAGGGTTTACTGCTACACAATTATCAGGATTCCAATACCGTATTACTTATGATGACCAAGGAGGTTGGCAATGGGGATGGTGTTTAACTTCACCAACGATTACATCTGTAGCTCCACCAACATGTCTTGATCCTTCTATGTTAACAGCAACTAATATCACTGATACAACAGCTGATTTAGGATGGACAGAAAACGGAACTGCT
>NZ_JBGCDL010000020.1:0-4330 GCF_045105435.1 Kordia sp.
TACGTTTTTTTAATATGTTTTATTAAATCGGGCGCAGCCAAACAACCAATTTCTTCATCATAACTAAAAGCAAAATAAATTGGTTTCTTAAGATCTGCTTTAATCATAGTTGGCAAAACGGCTAAGCAACACGCTACAAAACCTTTCATGTCACAACTTCCACGTGCGTAGAGTTTGCCATTCTTCTCGGTTAGTGTAAAAGGATCTGTATCCCAAGTTTGTCCTTTTACGGGCACTACATCGGTATGACCAGAAAGAATGACGCCGCCATCAACAGCAGGTCCAATTCTACAGTGCAAAGAAGCTTTTGTATGTTCTTCGTTTGGAGCCAATGTTGTAGCAATTCCGTTCGATTCAATATATGCTTGAATCCAATGAATAATACTCAAATTACTTTCGCCTCCCAACACAGGAAAACTTACCAATTCACTTAATATTGTAGTTGCGTTCATAGTTAATTATAGCCTGTTAATACTGCTATTACGAGTGTGATTGCTGATAAAATAAATACCATTATGACAACAGGAAATATAAATCGAAACCAACGATCTATTGGCACGCGACACATACTTAGCATTGCGATGAGTCCGCCAAGTGTTGGATTGATTAAGTTAGAAACTCCATCTCCTATTTGAAATGCTAAGATAGTGGTTTGTCGTGTCAATCCGATTACTTCTCCAGACGGAATCATAACAGGTAACGTTGCCAATGCTTGTCCGCTCCCAGAAGGAATAAAAAAGTTAATTACACTTTGTGATATGGACATCCCAACCGCAGAAATATATAATGGTAAATCTTTTAGTAATTCTGATAAATGGAAAGAAATGGTGTCACTAATATGTCCCATTTCTAATAATATTTTTATGGTGGTTGCAAAACCGACCATAAAAGCACCTGGCGCTACATACGCTACCGATTTTAAAAGTGTATCGCTAAATGTATTGGTGTCCATTCGTCCAATAATTCCACAAGCAATCGCTACCATTAAGAATACAGCAGAGATTTCGTTGAGATACCATTGTAGATTGAAAACGCCATATAAAATTGATGCTAAACCTAGTATAAATACAGCAATCACCAGCCAATTATTGGTTGATATTGAATATTCTTTTATAGGTTTGGTTAGTGAAATACCATCTATATTTAGTCCTTTTCCAAGTCCTTTTTCTGGATTTTTAGTAATCTTTTTTAAATATCGAACATTGTAAAAAGCCAAAAAGCTAAGTGCGCTTAAACATAAGATACTTCGTAACAACGCGCCTGAAAATAAAGGAAGTTCTGCAATTTTATGTCCTACTCCAACTGTATACGGATTTATAGGTGATAGTCCAAATCCGATAGTAATAGCACCAACTGAAATTCCAGCTGCCAATATTAAATCGCCACCAAGCGCCAAAGCAACCACAGCCGCAATAGGAACCATAGCAATGTTATGTTCATATCCAACAAAAACGCCCAATGCGCCGTAAATAAAGGTCATAATGACTACGGCAAGATACTTTTTTTCCTGTCCAAGTAGCTTCACAAATGTACCAACTGCATTTTCAATAGCTTTGGTACGTTCCATGATTCCGAACATAATTCCGCCAGCAAAAACAACAAACATGACTTCGATAGCAGCTTTAAATCCTAAAGGAATTGCCTTAAACATGTCTAAAAAACCAATTGGTGTATTTGGAATGATTGTAAATGAATTTGGAATCACGCGATTGCGACCATCAACAACCATACGTTTAAACTCTCCGGCAGGAATAATATAACTAAGTAAGGTTACAAAAATGATAATTAGGAATATGATTACGATGGCATGTGGAATGCGTTCATACCATTTTTTCCTTTTTTTTAAGCTTGTATTCAAAAGTTGGTTTGGTTTGAAAATAAATTGAAGTCTAATGTAATCAAAAACTCAAATACTTTTATTATTCTAAGGAAATAAAATGAAAAAAGGCTATGCTAGATTTTGGACTGTTGTTTTTTGAATTTTATACGTTCAATTAGCTAACAGCAAAACGATCAAAAACCTAATACCAAAAACCTATCAAACCAAACATATTCCCTATTTTTGCACAAATTTTACACTATGATTCCAAATGATACAATTGTGGCTTTGGCAACACCTTCTGGAGCAGGCGCAATTTCTGTGATTCGAGTTTCTGGAAAAGATGCGATTGCGATTTGTGAACCACTTTTTAAATCGATTCGAAATAAAAAGTTAAGCAAACAGAAGTCACACACCATTCATTTAGGGCATATCATTGATGGAGATCGTTTTTTAGATGAGGTTTTAATTTCTTTGTTTAAAGGCCCAAACTCGTACACAGGCGAAAATACAATTGAAATTTCGTGTCATGGTTCTGTGTACATTCAGCAACAAATCATTCAATTATTATTGCGAAATGGCTGTAGAAACGCCAATGCAGGAGAATTTACCTTACGTTCTTTCCTCAATGGAAAACTCGATTTATCGCAGGCGGAAGCTGTGGCAGATTTAATTGCGAGCGATTCGGAAGCGTCACACCAATTGGCAATGCAGCAAATGCGTGGCGGATTCAGCAATGAAATTAAAAACTTGCGTGAAGAACTGTTGAATTTTGCTTCTTTGATAGAATTGGAACTCGATTTTGCCGAAGAAGATGTCGAATTTGCCGATCGTACGCAGTTTAAAACTTTGGTAAAACGCATTCAATTTGTTTTAAAACGTTTGATTGATTCCTTTGCCGTTGGAAACGTGATTAAAAATGGAATTCCAGTCGCAATTGTCGGTGAACCAAACGTGGGGAAATCAACCTTACTAAATGCTTTGTTAAATGAAGAACGTGCTATTGTATCTGACATTGCAGGAACTACGCGTGATACCATTGAAGACGAATTAGTGATTGATGGAATTTCGTTCCGATTCATCGATACAGCAGGAATTCGCGAGACAAAAGATGTCGTAGAAAGCATCGGAATTCAGAAAACCTTCGAAAAAATTGAACAGGCACAAGTCGTTATTTACTTGTTTGATGCTTCGCTCCTATCAAATGACATAGAAAAATCGAAAATAATGTTGCAGGAAATTCACAAGCTTCAAAATAAATTTCCGCAGAAGCCAATCGTAATCGTTTCCAACAAAATTGATAAAGGTGATGAAAAATTCATCAAAAACACCTTTAAATTTGACAACTTATTACTACTTTCTGCCAAAGAAAATATGGGTGTTGACAATTTAAAAAACAAACTCGTTTCCTTTGTCAACACAGGCGCATTGCGTAACAACGAAACCATCATTACCAACACACGTCATTATGATGCTTTACTAAAAGCGTTGGAAGAAATTGACAAAGTACATTACGGTTTAGAATCTGGATTATCAGGTGATTTAATGGCAATTGACATTCGTCAAGCCTTATATCATTTTGGAGAAATTACAGGTGAAATTACAAGTGATGATTTACTTGGAAATATTTTTGCTAACTTTTGTATTGGAAAATAGATAATATTGCCGACAGGACTACTTTAATTTTTTAGGGATATTATCATTAGCTTTGGGCATTCATTTTTTATTGGTAAACTTAAGCATGAGTAAAAAGGCGACCAGAATATTGTACAGTATCATTATTGCGAGCCTAATCAGTGAATTTGTTCGCGTCATGACAAAAGGTAATACTGAACCAAATCCCATTTTATTAGCCATTCCAATCTATTTTTTGATGGTAATTACAAGTAATCTTAAAAATGGAAGGGTTAAAAAGAAGCCCAATTATGAAGAAGGGATAATTGATGACGAAATTTAAGAATGATTAAGATTAAACAATTGTAGTACTCATTGTTTCAACTATGCCTAAGGCCGCTTTTTCGCCAGATGCCATAGCAGCATTCAAAGAACCATTGAGCTGTGTGTCTCCAGCTAAAAAAATACTGTCTGATAGTCTCGTTTCAAGGGGCAGCATTTCGTATTTTAAATCTTCTAAATTTGGAAGGGCTTGTTTGATATAATAGTGCTTTAAAAACTGTGCGTTTTTGATGCCGCAATATTTCTTTAGTTCATCTTGAACTATCTTAATCAATTCAGCCTCTTTCAATTGGTGCTTTTCTACCACAGTCACTGATAGCAATTCATTTTCTCCCTTAGAATTAGTACCAACACTGTTGTGGTAGAAAATATTATTAATTAAAGAATTTTTATTTGCAATTAAGCCAATTAGTGGTTTTTGAATGACCCTTTTCGGAACGGTGAAGTACAGTGTATCACATGATTTCCAGACTGTTTCTTGGTGCCTAAGGTTTGAGATGAGCCGATTAGGATCTGCAGCAATGATCGTATAATCACTTTTTAATACAGTTCCAT
>NZ_JBGCDL010000021.1:0-6835 GCF_045105435.1 Kordia sp.
TATCAGATTTCAATGAAATGTATGAATGGGAAGTGATAAAAGATCATTTTTTGTAAAAATTGAAATTACATATTGCAATTTTAGTATCTTGGTAGAGAAAGTAGCAATTCCTTTAAAATTATTGTATTCGTTATGAAAAAACACATCCTTTTATTCACCGTATTCTTCCATACATTGATGATTTTTGCACAAGAAGAAAAACCTACTGAATATCCTAATTTTACAGGAAAAACACTTGCTGAGATTGAAAAAGATAAAAATTGGTATGTTTTAGAAAAAGCTACTGGCGACTTAAATAAAGATGGTAAAGATGATGTTGTAATTGTGATAGAATCTAAGGAAGATTTTATAGAAATTCGCTGTGCCGATTGTCCAACTTCTCTGAGCAAAGCGCGCATTGTGCTCGTATTTTTATGTATGAATGATACATATAAAGTACATACGCAAAATAATGTATTTATTCCACGATCAGATGAAGGCGGCATGTCTGCAATGATAGCTCCTGATCTTAGTATTGCAGCCAATCAATTAACTATTGCACAGCAATATACACGTTCTGATGTTCGGTATGTATTTGAACTTCAAGAAGATCAATTTATGATTATATTCTCAGAAAGTAACAGTGTTCATGCTGCTTCTGGAGATACTGAAATTTGTGCGTTCGACTTTACAAAAAATGAAATTGTCATCACTAAAGGAAATATTGCAAATGAAGAAGAACTTGGGAATGAGGAAGAAGAAGGTATAAAAGAAAAAACAACCATTATTAAGTTTGATAAAAAACCAAAATCGCTTTCTGAGTTTGGAATCATGTACGAATGGGAAATTGCCGAGTATCGATATTTATAAGTATTCCATATGTTCCTTAACACTTATTTCTCAATGAAAAAACAACTTCAAAATACACTTTTACTCCTACTCTATTTATCAGGAAACCTAGTATTCGCTCAAACAGATTGGGATGCAAAAATAAAGCAAGAACTCCCAAAAATACTAGAGAAACATCGTGAATTGGTAAGTATTCCAAATGTAGCTTCCGATGAAGCAAACATGATGAAAAATGTTGATTGGGTTACAAAAGCTTTTAAAGAATTGGACTTTGAAGTTTCTATCTTAAAAACGTCCACATTGCCTGTTTTTTTAGCGGAAAAACAAGTGAATCCAAAGGCGAAAACGATTTTATTCTATTTACATTTAGATGGTCAGGCAGTCAATCCACAGAAGTGGAATCAGAAAGATCCGTTTCGTCCTGTGCTAAAAGAACAAGATGACGATGGTGTTTGGCAAATTATTAATTGGTCGCGCATCAAAACATATATTGATCCTGATTGGCGCGTATTTGGTCGCGCTGCAGCGGATGATAAAGCGCCGATTATTATGATGTTGTCCGCATTAGAGTTTCTTCAAAAAGAACAACAAAAACTGCAATATAACGTTAAAATCATTCTCGATTTACAAGAAGAAACACGTTCCAAAGGTTTTTTGAGCACACTTGAAACCTATAAAAATAAATATGCTGCCGATTATATGATTATTATGGACGGACCGGCGCATCCAACCAATAAACCTACGTTGACGTTTGGTTGCCGCGGAATTGCTACTATAAATATTAGCATTTACGGAGCCAAATTGCCGCAACACAGCGGACATTACGGAAATTATGCACCAAATCCTGTATTTAGCATGTCGCATTTATTAGCAAGCATGAAAGATGAAACAGGAAAAGTTGTTATTGATGGTTTTTATGATGGAATTACTTTAGATACAGAAACACAAAAATTACTAGCTCAAGTACCAGATGATAATGTGCAAATTCAGAAAAGTTTAGGAATTTCAAAACCTGATAATGTTGGTAAAACCTATCAAGAAGCATTGCAATATCCGTCGTTAAATGTGCGCCATATTGAAACTTCTTGGAAAGGTCCAGGTTTAAAAACGATTATTCCAGAGATTGTGACTGCGTATTTGGATGTGCGCTTGGTGAAAGAAACCAATGGAAAAGCACAATTAGATAAAGTCAAGAAACATATTGAGTCACAAGGTTATTTGGTATTAAATCGTAAACCAATAGATTCCGAACGTTCAAAACATACAAAAATCGCTACAATTACTACAAATGCTGGTGTAAGTGCGTTTCGAACGGACATTAATTCGTTTATTGGCAAAAAGTTACGAACCACGATTTCGAATGCATTTGGCAACGATCCAATCATGATAAGAACGATGGGCGGAACAGTTCCGATTACGCCTGCCATACAAGTGTTGGATATTCCTGCCATTATTGTTCCGATGGTAAATATGGACAACAATCAGCACAATCCGAACGAGAATATTCGCATCGGAAACATTACACAAGGAATTAAAATTTGCTTGGCAATTTTATCGATGAAACTATAAGTGACATTTCTCAATACTCACTACTAAAAACTCAATACTAATAGAAAATGCCTCGAACAGAATACCGAATTTACGTAGTAGAACTTTCAAAACGAGTGTTTACAGAAAATACAAAATTTCGCTTGGCGAATCCGCAATTTAATGGTGTATTAGAATGTTTGTATGTGGGAATGACGAGTAAAACACCTAAAGAACGTTTTGAGCAACACAAAACTGGATATCGCAATAAAAAAGGACACAAACTCTCTTCCAACATTGTGGAAAAGTATGGTTTATATTTACGTCCTAGTTTGTATAATCACATTGATCCGTTTCCAACAAGACATCAAGCGTTGCAAGCTGAAAAATTTATCGCTTTAGAATTGCGCAGAAAACGCTATGCCGTTTGGTTTAATTGATTTTTTATATGTGAAGAAAGAAAAAAGCGAACCGAAGTTCGCTTGAAAGACTATTGAGGTTCACACATTCTACATTCATTGCGTGCACGTGTGTTTGCTGCACAAGTTTGATTGACAGTTCCTCCTCCAACGACAATTTTTGAAGAATCAAATGCTGAAATTGATTTCTTGTTAAGTCTTAATGAACTAAGATTCTTTTTTTTCATAATGTAAATTTTAAAATTAATAATAACGAAAGCTAAGAAGTTAAAAAACATAAAAAAAGAAATGGTAATGACCATAGATATATTGTCAAATCAATAAATAGTACTCTAAAAACTATAAAAAAACGTATTTTGCTAATCTATAACATACAGAAATTAGAAGCCATTGGTTAACCTGTTTCAAAAAAACTAATATCGAATGATGAAAAATACATTACATATTTTACTGATAATATTTTTGTTGAACAGTTGTGAAAATGAGACAAAAAAATCGACTACAAAAGCAGCAGAGACAACAAAAAAAACTACTAAAGTTGCTAAAAAAGATATTTCAAAAGTTGACTATCCTTTAGACAGTTTGTTAGCATTTGATTCTGAAGAAGCCTTAAAAAAAGTCTTTGGTAAGCATATAAAAAGGTCTGTTGGCTATTATCCCGAAGGAATGGGCGAATACGAAATGACATTGCTATTTCCTGATTCAAAAAATCAAGTTGAATTTGTATGGGAAGAAGATTCATCAGACATGAACAAGCTTCAATATATACGAATTTTTAGTAAAGGCACAGATTGGAAAACAAAAGAAGGAATTACCATCGGAACCACCATGAAAGAACTTGAAGTTTTCAATAAAAAACCATTTGCATTTTTTGGGTTTGAATGGGATTATTCAGGAAGTATTGATTGGAAAGATGGCACACTTTCAAAGCGAAATATCTATGGAAATTTGGAATTACCTGATGCAACTATGACAGGACAATTTGTAGATTTATTAGGTGATATTTCGATTGAAACTTCTTCGAAAAGTGCCCAAAAAGCAAAACCAATTCTTCGCGAAATTATAATGAAACGTGCTAATTAGTATAGAAACAATCTAATAATAATAATATGTCAACTCGCTATAAAGTCAACGTTAAAAAGCTAATAGATGCGCAAACCATTTAATTATTAGTGTAAGATATTCACTCGAAAGCCAGTGAAATGAACGTTCCAGAATCTCCTGTATTTGTATTGTTAATGTTGTTTGAAGGCGCTTTTACCTAAATCCTTAAACGCAAAACAGTTACTTTTACTATTCTCTAATTGAAAAAACTTGACTTTACACTATAAAATAACAACGAATGAAAAGAATTCTTTTTTTAACGATCCTTGCAACGCTTTGTTTGACAACTGCTTGTGAAAACGCTTCTAAATCTAAAGATACAACGGTAAAAGAAACTCCGCCAGAAACAAAGAAACCAGTAGAAACAACAACTAAACCAACAGAAACAGTAAAAGAAAATACTGAAAATAACGAAGCTACTTCTATAGAAGCAGACATTCAGTTTATACGTGAAAAATATGCGATTATCAGTAAAGCAAAAAATTATAAAACGGTTCCTTTTGAGGTCAGATGCGATGAACGATCATCTTCTAAATTAATACGTAAATACAATGAAGAAGGCAAGCTAGCGTATTTAGAATTGCATGATTGTGGTGGTCATGGTTGTAGAACGAAGTATCATTATTATTGGGATGGACAGTTAATATTTATCTTTCACAAAAATGATTATACGCCAGGTAGCAGTCATATTATTGAAGAACATCGTACCTACTTTAAAAATGGAAAAATGATCCGATGTTTGGAAAGGGAAGCAAATTATTACGACGGACAACCGCCAATGGAAGAATTGCTTAAAAAAGCTAAAAATAAGGAAGTTGAATGTACTCCTAACAAACTAACTGAAAATTTATCAGAGATTGAAAATTTAAGTTTGGACAAAGCAAAAGCGTATTTCTGTAAATCCTAAGGTTCAAGGAATTTTCTAAGCAATACACAAATTAAAAATATACTCTTTCATTCATTTAATCATTTAATTTTTCAATCAAAAAACCTATTTTTGAATTGATGAATAGAAATGTATTACAAACTCCTATCGATTACCTTAAAGGCGTTGGTCCAAACCGCGCCGATTTGCTGCGTAAAGAGCTAGGAATACATACGTATCAAGACTTCATCAACCTATTTCCGAATCGGTATATTGACAAAACGCGCTACTTTAAGATTAACGAACTGCAACGAAATTCGTCCGAAGTACAAGTGCTTGGAAAAATTGTGCACATTAAAATGGTACAACAACAACGCGGAAAACGTTTGGTTGCCACTTTTGTGGATGATACGGGCGAAATGGAATTGGTGTGGTTTCGTGGTCACAAATGGATCAAAGACAGCATAAAACTAAATACGTCGTATGTAATTTTTGGCAAAACGAATTGGTTCAACGGAACCTTTTCAATGCCACATCCAGAAATGGAATTATTAAAAGAACACGAGCAGAGTCTACGAACGGCAATGCAACCTGTGTATCCATCTACTGAAAAGTTAAGCAATAAAGGCATTACCAACAGAGTCATCAATAAGTTGATGCAACAACTCTTCATAGAATCGCGCACGCAATTTTATGAAACCTTACCTCCTACGATTCTCGATGAATTGAAACTGATTTCCAAAAGTGAAGCCTTATTCAATATTCACTTTCCAAAAGGGCAAGAATTGCTCGCAAAAGCACAATATCGCTTAAAATTTGAAGAGCTTTTTTACATTCAAATTCAACTCATTACCAAAAACCTCATCCATAAAACGAAAATAAAAGGATTTCCGTTTGATCAAGTTGGCGAAAAGTTTAATGATTTCTATGCGAATCATCTGCCTTTTGAACTCACCAATGCACAAAAACGTGTGATTAAGGAAATTCGGAACGATTTAGGTAGCAATGCACAAATGAATCGTTTGTTACAAGGTGATGTTGGTTCGGGAAAAACGATTGTCGCGCTCATGTCAATGTTATTGGCGATTGACAATGATTTTCAAGCGTGTATTATGGCGCCAACGGAGATTTTAGCAATTCAGCATTACAACGGAATCATGGAATTGGTGGAACCTTTAGGTGTAAAAGTAAAGCTACTCACAGGTTCGGTAAGAACAAAAGACAGACGTGTAATTCACGAAATGTTAGAAGATGGTTCATTAGATATTCTCATCGGAACACACGCCATTTTAGAAGACAAAGTAAAATTCCAAAATCTCGGTTTGGCAATTATTGATGAGCAACATCGTTTTGGCGTTGCACAACGCGCTAAACTTTGGCATAAAAACACATTTCCGCCACATATTTTGGTGATGACAGCTACACCAATTCCGCGAACGCTAGCCATGAGTTTATATGGCGATTTAGATGTTTCTGTGATTGATGAATTGCCACCTGGCAGAAAAGCTATAAAAACGGTTCATAGGTATGATAGCAATCGTTTGAAGGTGTTTAAGTTTATTCGGGATGAAATTACAAAAGGACGACAAATTTATATTGTGTATCCACTTATTCAAGAATCGGAACAGTTAGATTATAAAGATTTAATGGACGGTTATGAAAGTATTGCGCGCGAATTTCCAATGCCAGACTACCAAATTTCCATTGTACACGGAAAGATGAAACCTGCCGATAAGGATTTTGAAATGAACCGATTCATCAAAGGTGAAACACAAATTATGGTGGCAACCACAGTAATTGAAGTTGGCGTAAATGTGCCAAATGCTTCCGTGATGATTATTGAAAGTGCCGAACGCTTCGGGTTGTCACAATTGCATCAATTACGCGGTCGTGTAGGTCGTGGCGCAGAACAAAGTTTCTGTATTCTTATGACAAGTCACAAACTAAGTGCCGACGGAAAAACACGTTTGGAAACCATGGTACAAACCAGCGACGGATTTGAAATTGCAGAAGTCGATCTCAAATTACGCGGTCCAGGAAATATTATGGGAACGCAGCAAAGTGGTGTGTTAAACCTAAAAATTGCGGATAT
>NZ_JBGCDL010000022.1:0-14911 GCF_045105435.1 Kordia sp.
AGAGATTTGATTGCAGAACACGGAGACGAAACACCTATTTCTTGGGTACACAGATCGGAACGTTTCTTTGAAAAATTAGCAACGCCCGATGTAAATGTATCTGATTTAATTGGAGATATTGATCCAATAAAAGCGGCAACATTAAAATTACCGTATTCGGATGAACGTGTATTGCATTACGGAATGATTCCGCGTGCCAATCGTTCCATATTTGTCATTAACGAATTGCCCGATTTACAAGCGCGAATTCAGGTATCATTATTCAATATTTTGCAAGAAGGTGATGTGCAAATTCGTGGTTTTCAACTCAGAATGCCATTGGATATTCAGTTTGTATTTACTGCAAATCCTGAAGATTACACAAACAGAGGAAGTATTGTAACGCCATTGAAAGACAGAATTGGTTCGCAGATTTTTACGCACTATCCAAAATCAATTGCATTGGCGCGTGAAATTACAGAACAAGAAGCGAATGTTTCCACAGAAGACAAATTGGCAATACAAATTCCGAATTTGGCAAAAGATCTTTTAGAACAAGTGGCTTTTGCTGCACGTAACAGTGAATATGTAGATGCGAAAAGTGGCGTAAGTGCGCGCTTAACCATTAGTGCGATGGAAAACTTGATGGCAGCGGCAAAATTACGTTTGATTGAAACTGGCGCAGAAAAAACAACAATTCGTTTGGTCGATTTCATGTCTATTATTCCATCGATCACAGGAAAAATAGAATTGGTGTACGAAGGCGAACAAGAAGGTGCAGATGAGGTTGCAAAAATACTCATTGATAGCGCCGTTATGGAACAATTTGAAGATATATTTCCACGGGTTCCAAAACTTGAAAAGCAAGGTGTAAAAACTACTTATACAGACGTTGTTGATTGGTTTAATGATAATTTCATAGAACTAAATTACACCGCTACAGATGCTGAATTCTACGCAAGTATCAATAGTGTAACTCCGTTAAAAGCAATTATTGAAGAATATGCTTCTGAGTACAACGAAGAAGATCAGGTTTTTTGTATGGAGTTGATTTTATGGGCGTTAACCATTAATAATAAATTAGATAAATCTGAAAACAATACCGCTTTTACCTTTGATTCTATTGGTTTTGGTAGACATTTCTAACGGAAAAAACATAAAGTAAATTACATAAAAAATGTTTCCATCAAATCAATACGATTTTCTGGAAACATTTTGCTTTCAATTAATAATGGTCGGTTACTATTTATTCTTCATCGCAGACTCCAGCACGTTGCGCAAGTTGCCACATAAAATTGGTACGGTAATACGTAGAATCTGGTGTAACCGAATTATATTTATAATCTTTTAAAATTGGTTTTCCATTAATTGCTACTGGGTGATATCCTACTGTGGTCGTATCAGTTTCTTCGCCTGGTAAAATAGCATCGCCGCCCATATCGCTAAACATTCCCAAACTTTGCCTCTTTGCGGGATTTAGGTTATTTAATGTTGCACGTGCATGACATGAAATACAAGAAGAACTAGAAACCAAGTTTGCTTCCAAAATAGAATTTCCAAGAATAGTAGGCTGTCCTTCATTATCAGTATACTGAGTTTGCGAACCTTTTAAACGGTAATTTTTAAAAACTTCTGGAACATTATTTTCTTCAAACAAAAGGTTTAATGCCTTTGAAGTTTCTCCAGTATTATATCCTTTATTAACCACATTGTCTGGGTTGGGAGCAATGTAGGATTCTGTACAACCAAAATCATCTTTGCAACCTATATAATCACAAATTCCAACATTTCCTGAATATTCAAAGGTAGCCCAAACCCAATTTGGTAATTCGTGTGTCACTATATGAAAACCTACCAAGCCCATCAGCTTATTGGTTACAGACGCATCCACATAATTTGGTGTATCAATTGCTTCTTGAACTTTACTTACAACTGTTTTTTTTCCACTGATAATTTTAGTGTAATATGAGCCAACTTGAGACGAATCAACAGGAATCCATTGTGCTTTAATCATCATTGCATCTTTTGGAAAGTTAATTTTACCTTCTTTTGCCATTTTATAAACAGAATCTTGATTGTATAAAGCATTATCTTGAATGTAATCAAACATGGCTTTATTGATTCGAAGCTCTTCGTAATATGGATTATCAAAATTGAGTGTCAATAGTGTAAATGCACTTGTCTCAAAATTACTAACCGAATCAATTCGTTGATTATTAATAGAATCAATTTCAGCAACAGCTTTTGGGTTTCCCAGAAATTTTTGAATTTTATCACCTGGCCATTCACTTTTTTCGCAGGCATTGGCATAGGTATGTTCGGCACTTGCCCAAAACTCCCAATTTAAGTTCAATGGACTTTCGGTTTTTGTTTGGAAGATTCTCACCATTTTTTCCCATATATATTGATCGGTGTTACTAGCTGCCATGCTTGTATCTGATACTAAATTTATGGGCTTATAATCTGTTTTTGTTTCTGAGCAATTGTACATTAATAATGATAATAATAAACAATGGGAAAATTTTAAAATTTGTTTCATAATCTATGGCTGGTTAAACTATTAGTATTCTTAAAATGATATTCTCAAGTTTTATTCACACATTACTCAATTCTGATAAATGACCTGTAGCTGATATAATATTTTTAATTGAGCTATTCGTTCTCTTTCGCAATTGCTAATGCTGCTTCGTCAATCTTTTGTAAATCAATCTTTGCAATAGATTTTACAGCTTCTTCGTAGGGTTCTAAAACAACTTGATTTTTTGGTTTATTTTGATTTAATATTTTTTTGTACGCTGTCATAAAAACTTCAATATCTAACAACGAATGATACGCTGTTGTATGTTGTGTTCCGGCTTGCGCGGCAAAACGAACTAAATTTCGTAAATACGCTGCATACTTTCCTAAGGCTAACGGCAATACCAATCGGATGTATTTTAATTTCTTTGAAATAAGATCGTCAATTGTGGTATCAAATGTTCCTTCTAAAGTTGTTGATGGTGAAATTTGCTTGTATCGATTTACTGGAATTCCTGCAATATTTTTAGCAGAAAGTGCATTTAAAGCAGCAACAGTTGCCAAAGTTCCTGTTAATACTTCTGCCGGATTTGCGTCACTTGGTTGTGTAATGTATTCTTCATAAATGGTTGGAATCTTTTCTAAATCTCCTTTTTCCCACGCATGTGGCACAACATCAATTGCGTTATGTTGACTTAGATAATAGATGTTATTTGTAGAAATTTGTTTTTCGTAATACGAAGCAAATCCTTCATCACCAGGTGTTGGTCCCGCGGTAGGAAATGCGCCAATACTTGTCTTATTAGCAGGATCCCAATTATTTTTGGTGTCTGCTAAATACAGTGCTAGTGTAGGCGATAAGGCGCCGCCCAAACTATGACCTGCTACAGCAATTTGTACATTTTGTAATGAAGCATTATTTTGTAAAAAGTTTTTTAGTGCTGTTACTACAGAATTGTCTTCTTTGTTGGTCATATTCAACAAAATATTGAGTCCAATATGTGTTCCTGTTGAAATGTTTCCTGAATTTGGAATGCCTGTCACCAATTCCCAAGAAACCGTTTTATGCACCGAAAAATCTTCTACCAACCAACCGTAGGGTGAGTTTACATTTGTTCCTGCAATAGCAATTACAATCACATTTTCACTTTCATTGTAATACATTGCCATTGTATTATCGGCATGTATAGAAGTTGCAGTTGTATCGTTTGCATATACAATTGGTCCCCAAATTCCTTTCCAATCGCCAATAATAGGAGTGGTTTTGGTAAGCACATCGTGTGCAACTGTTGTTACATATTTTTGCATTTCAATCATTCCACTCTTGCAATCGTCTTGAGTCCAAGACAGACCAGAGGCAGAATTGACCGAGAATGACAAACTGTATATTTGTTTAAGAAGTTCAGTGGTTGGTTTCATAGCTTTTTTTCATTGTGTGTTAATACTAATACTTACAAATTAACAGTTAATAAAAAAATGATAACAGAACGTTTACACTTGAATACAGAACCACGTATTTCTACTGATAAAAATGAAAAAACGCATATAGAATGTTAAAAAGAGGGCATTTCTCCAAATAATTATTACATTTGTATAAATGCATCAAATATTTAACGAGTGAAGCAAAAAATACTTTTATTCATCCTATTACTTTCTTTCAGTACGGCAACCTTTGCTCAGAGTACTGCGAATAGTCAATTTGCTTCAAATTCAGAAACCGTTTTTAATATTTCTCCTAATCCTGGTGTGAACGAATTAAACATACGACTTACTAAAAAAACAGATGCAGCTGTAGAGGTTTACAATCTGTTAGGTAGAAAAATTTACACAGGGAAATTAACAACAATGCACAATGCAATTGATATTTCTTCATGGAAATCTGGAATTTATCTTGTAAAAGTTATCACAGACAAAAAATCGATCACAAAACGTTTCGTTAAAAAGTAATTCTTCTCAATTCCATATTTATTTACTACAGTATTTTAATCATTAATTAAAGTTAGTTTGATTAAATAGCTATTCCATTGCTCAATTTTATCCTTTCAAAAAAAATCATTTTACATAGTAAAACAAAATAGAAATTCCAGACGAATTTTTTAGTTATTGGTTCGTCACTATTTAGATAGATTTCGTCACATTTGTCCGAATTTACAGAGTCTTTGTAAGATTCAAAAGTATTTTTGCTGCTAAATTAAACTTTAAATTTAGCTATCTAATGAACAAAACGCTACTACCAATATTACTTTTGCTACCTACATTTATTTTTGCGCAATGGACACAAGTTGGTCAAGATATTAACGGAGAAAATAACATAGATCAATCAGGTTTTTCAGTAAGCATGTCTTCCGATGGAAATATAATTGCTATTGGAGCTCCTTTAAATGATGATGGCGATACCAATGCCGGACATGTGAGAGTGTATCAAAACAATTCGGGTACTTGGCAAAAAATTGGGCAAGATATTAATGGAGAGAATTGGGTTGATCAATTTGGATATGCAGTTAGTATGTCTGCGGATGGTAATACAGTTGCCATCGGAGCGCGGTTTCACGATACTAATTTTGGTGATAGCGGCTATGTGAAAATTTATCAAAATAATGGAGGAACTTGGCAACAAGTTGGACAAGATATTGGAGGAGAAGCAAACTCAGACCAATCAGGAAGTGCTGTGAGTTTATCATCAAATGGAAATATTGTAGCCATTGGCGCACCTTTTAATGATGATGGCGGTAGCAATGGTGGACAGGTAAGAGTTTATGAAAATAATGGAGGAACTTGGCAACAAATTGGGCAAGATATTGATGGAGAATCATCTGCTGATGCGGCAGGAACCGCGGTAAGTATTTCCGCAGACGGAAGCATTTTAGCAGTTGGCGCACCTTATGGAAATGGTATGAACTCTGGTTATGTACAAATTTATCAATACAATGGTACAGCATGGCAAAAAATAGGACAAGATATTGAAGGAACTATGACTGATAGTAGCTTCGGAATTTCTGTAAGTATGGCAAATGATGGAAATACACTCGCTATTGGAAGTTCTTTTGATGTATATGAAAATGCATCTTCTGGAAAAGTACGTGTATATCAAAATAATAGTGGCACTTGGCAGCAAGTTGGACAAGATATTGCAAATACGGTTACAGGTGTTTTTTACACTAAAATTCCCGTGAGTTTATCTGGAGATGGAAGTACAGTTGTAATTGGCGTTCCGCATGATGATGATTTTTATAACGACGATCGCGGTAATAGTTATGTAAAAGTGTATAAGAATATAGCTGGAAACTGGCAACAGGTAGATCAGAATATAACCGAAGAAAATGCGCAAGACGGATTTGGAACTTCGGTAAGCATTTCAGATGATGGAAGCATTGTTGGTATTGGTGCGCGTTATAATGACAGTAGTAAAGGTCATGTGCGCGTATTTTTTAACAACAATACACTTAGTACTGAAAACGCTATCAAAAGTAATGTGTATTCTATTTCGCCAAATCCAAGTTCAGGAAAAGCAACCATTTACTTAAATGAATATTTGCAAGACATACAAGTACAAACGTATGCTGTTTTAGGGAAAGAAATTTCACGAAAAAAATATTATGCTACAAATGAAATTCAAGTAGATTTATCAAACTATCCGCAAGGAATATATTTACTAAAAGTAGTTTCTAAGGGCGTATCGGATACCTTAAAAATAATTAAACAGTAAGTAGCTGATATTCTATTTGAGAAGACTGTATGTTTCGTCACTTTTTTATGTGGTGTTCATCACAATGTACTGTATTTATAGGGAAATAAGCGAGTGCATGAATATTTTTGTAAGTGTTTACATTAAAATATGATTGATGAAAAAACTACTACTGCAATTCCTTATTCTATTTCTGCCTTTTATTGCGATTTCTCAAATATTTGTTCCAGATGATAATTTTGAACAAGCACTCATTGATTTAGGATACGATTCTGGTCCGCTAGATAATTTTGTGCCTTTTGCTAATATTGCCAGTGTTACTAGTTTAGATATCAGCGCTAAAGGAATTTCAGACTTAACTGGAATTAACGGTTTTCCTAGTTTGCAAACGCTGTATTGTAATGACAATCAGTTGTCTACAATTAATTTAACTAACAATGCACAATTAGTAGATTTACGTCTTAATGACAACAATCTCGTATTTGTGAGTCTAAGCAATCTAACACAGCTAGAAATTTTTAGTGCGAATAACAATCAGTTGACGAGTCTCAATGTTTCGTTCAATCCTGCATTGCGAGGCATTTCTGTTTCTCAAAACAATCTTACTTCTTTAGACACGAGTAGCAACCCGTTTTTAATACAAATTATTTGCGATCGAAACCAATTAACTTCTTTAACATTAGATACATTCTCTGATTTAAGAGAATTATACTGTTATGAAAATCAACTAACTTCTTTGGATGTAAGTACTAATTTTGACTTAGAAATTTTATGGTGTCGAAGCAATCAATTAACAGCTTTAAACACGACAGGAATTACGGCTTTAAAAACGTTTGTAGCGTATGCCAATCAATTAAATACTGTTGATGTAAGCACAAATACGGCTCTCGAATTGTTATCATTAGGCGATAACAATCTCTCAACAATCAACGTAAGTAATCATCCGCTTTTAACTGAATTATATGTAAGCGAAAATAATCTCACAAGTTTAAATGTAACTTCTAGTCCATTATTAGAAGAACTTTGGTATGAGAAAAACCAAGTAAATACGGTCAATACAACGGGATTAACCAATTTAAAAACCTATGTTGCTTTTGACAATCAATTAGCGTCTATTGATGTCAGTACAAATACTGCGCTCAATTTGTTGTCATTAGGAACGAACAATCTATCTGCAATCAACGTAAATAACAATACGCTTTTAACTGAATTATATCTTAGCGAAAATCAACTTACTACAGTAGATGTGACTGCTAATTCGTTGTTGGAAATATTTTGGTGTAATCAAAATCAAATCAATACGGTCAATACAGCTGGTTTAACTAATTTAGAAACTTATGTTGCTTTCAACAATCAATTAAACGCAGTTGATGTAAGTACCAATTCTGCACTCAATTTATTATCTATAGGTTTTAATAATATCACTGCTGTAGATGTGAGTAATAACCTACTTTTAACCGAATTTTACACACAAGCAAATCAATTAAGTACAGTGGATGTAAGTGTAAACACAGCGTTGGAGAAATTTTGGTGTTTCGATAATCAATTGTCCATACTTGATGTTTCAAATAATCAAAGTTTAGTGAGTTTAGATATTGGCACAAATAATTATACTACACTTGATTTAAGCGCAAACACACAATTAACGGAAGTTGCGGCTACGTTTTGTCCGAATTTGACAGAATTTAACATGAAGAACGGAAATAATACTATTATTACGGACTTTATCGTTAGAAACAATCCTAATTTAACTTGTATAGAAGTGAACAACGCAGCTTACAGCACTGCAAATTGGACAGCTATTGATATAGAAACAAGCTTTAACGAAAACTGTAATTACGGAAATATATACGTTCCCGATGATAATTTTGAGCAGGCTTTGATCTTTTTAGGATACGATTCGGGACCTTTAGACGATTATGTACCTGCAGAAAATATAAATACAGTAACCACCTTAAACTTAGTTGCACGTGGAATTTCAGACATGACAGGAATAGAAGGTTTTACGGCATTAGAAGAATTAAACTGTACTCTAAATACGATTTCAAACATAGATATATCTGCAAATACAGTTCTTACCAGCCTAAATGTGAGTAACAATACAATTTCAGAATTAAACATTACCGCAAATCTAGCGCTTGAAAATTTAGATGTAAGCAATAACATGTTGAATTCATTAGACTTAAACGATCATGCGCAATTGACCGAATTTAATGGTGCTAACAATGATTTTATTCTATTACTTATAAAAAACGGAAACAATACAAACATTACCAATTTTACTACAGTAAACAATCCGAACTTAACCTGTATTGAGGTTGATGATGTCGCGTACAGTACTGCCAACTGGACAAATATTGATTCGCAAACAAGTTTCAACACCGATTGCGATCAATTTTATACCTATGTTCCCGATGATAATTTTGAACAAGCCTTAATTGATTTAGGATACGACGCAGGACCATTAAATAATTATGTTTTAACAGCAAATATCAATTCGGTAACGTCATTAAATGTTCGCTACAAAGGAATTGCAGATTTAGAAGGAATACACGATTTTACAGCGCTAGAAATTCTCGACTGTAGAAACAATTCGTTAACAAGCCTAGACATTAGACCTAATGTAAACCTAGAAGTGCTAAATTGTGCGTTTAATGCAATTTCTTCTATTGATGTAACAAATAACTATGCTTTGCAACGACTTACATTATGGGATAACGATTTCACAGAATTAAACGTTAGCAATAATCTTGCACTAGAATATTTGGATGTAGACGAAAACAATATTAACACCTTAGATGTTTCTCAAAATCTACAATTATTTAGAATTTACTGTGCGTTGAATGACTTGGAAAGACTCAATGTAAAAAATGGCAACAATACAAACTTTACTACTTTCATCGCCTATGGAAATCCAAAACTAACCTGCGTCGAGGTTGATAATGCAGCTTACAGTACGGCAAACTGGACATCCATTGATGATCAAACGAGTTTTAGTGAAGGCTGTTTTTACGATCTCACGTATGTGCCCGACAATAATTTTGAGCAAGCCTTAATTGATTTAGGATACGATACTGCTCCTTTGGACGATTATGTGTCAACAACAGCTATAGAAGCAATTACGACTTTAGATATAAGTGATTTAGGAATCATGGACTTAACAGGAATAGAAGATTTTACAGCATTGCAAGAACTCAATTGTTCCATGAATGCGTTATCAACATTAGATATAAGTTATAATATAAATTTAACGAACCTAAACTGTGCTACAAACACACTAACGACACTCGATATTTTTAACAATACTAAACTAACAACGCTTAATGTAAGTGAAAATATGTTGTCTAATCTTAATGTGATTAACAATGTATTACTAGAATCTGTGAACATTAACGACAATAACATCACGGTATTAAATGTAAACTTACATCCGGAATTAAACCAACTATCTGCGCAAAACAATGCACTACAAATACTAAACGTTAAAAACGGAAACAACACAAGTTTTACAGCATTTACAGCTACAGGAAATCCGCTTTTAACCTGTATTCAAGTAGACAATGCGGTTTGGAGTACTGCCAATTGGACAAGTGTTGATGTACAAACAAGTTTCAATGAAGATTGTGGATATGCAACCTATGTTCCCGACGATAATTTTGAACAAGCCTTAATTGATTTAGGCTACGATTCAGGACCGCTTGATGACTTTGTGACAACTGCAAATATAAATACGATTACTACCTTAGATGTGAGTAATGAAAGTATAAATGATCTCAGAGGAATAGAAGCTTTTTCAGCGCTAGAAACTTTAGATTGTTCTGGCAATGCGATCACCGACTTAAATGTAAGTGCAAATACTTCGTTACAAATACTAAGATGTGAATTCTCTGGAATTACCAATTTAAACGTAAGTACACCAAGCTTAGAAGAATTATATTGTGCTGTTAATGAATTAGAAACCTTGGATTTAAGTAACAATCCAGAATTGTTTTTTTTAAAAGCCGATCTTAATAATTTTGAAACTATAGATTTGAGTGCAAATGTGAAATTGACAGATGTTGATCTTTATCAGAATCGCTTGACAAGTTTAGACGTATCTTCAAATATTCTCTTAGAATACTTGCGATGTGAAAGCAATGATATCAGAACTTTAGATGTGCGAAATTTGCCAGCATTAAGTTTTCTAAACTATTCACGTAATAAGTTAAGAACTATTGATGTAAGTAACAATCCGAATTTGACAGGACTATATGTTTTAGGAAACTTTTTATCAGAAATAGATGTGAGTGCCAATGTTAATATTGCAACCCTAGATATTTCAGGAAATTTTTTATCGGAAATTGATGTAAGTGCAAATACAGTACTAGCTAACTTATACATTGACGCCAATCCTATAACTGAAATTGCATTAGATACAAACGTAGCTTTGCGATTACTATTTTGCGTCAATACACTAGTAACAAACATAGATTTAAGTCTAAATACCAATCTAAATGCACTTTTAGTAGATAGAAATCCGCAACTGAATACGTTAAACATTCAAAATGGGAACAACTCAAACATCTATCTTTTCAATGCAGATACAAACCCAAATCTTTACTGTATTTTAGTAGATGATGCCGCGGAAAGTATCACTAATTTGACAGATGTTGACGCACAAGTAAGCTTTAACGAAACAAGTTGTAACTATATTGAGCTTGGCGCGAAAGTACGCTTACAAGGCGCTAGTTTAAATCCAAACACAGGAGAAGAAGCTTTAATGCGAGACGATTTACGCGTCAACGGACTCATCAGCGCAACATCACCGTACGGAGACGGCGCAACTGCAAGTACGTTAGTGCGTACAAATGATAACGCAGAAAATTCAATGGTAGATTGGGTTTGGGTAGAAGTAAGAGAAATCAATAATCCAACAAATATCATAGCAGCGCAATCGGGAATCTTACAGCGCGATGGCGATATTGTCGCTACTGATGACAACTTAACAACACCCTTAACCTTTGATGCGCTTCCAGTAGCAAAATATCATGTAGTTATAAAACACCGCAATCACTTAGGAGTCATGACAGAAAGCTCAATAACATTAAAGCAAGCGACTACTACTGTCGATTTTACAGATGCAACCAATCAAATAACTTACGGAAGCAACGCACAAACTATGTCGGGAATGCAAGCAAATACAACGGGAATGTGGTCAGGAAATGTAAACGGCGATACCATTGTACAATATTCGGGAACCAATCCTGATACGCCAAATATCTTATCAATCGTATTAAATGATGTTGGAAACTTCTTAAACTTTCCAACCTATGTCATAAGTGGTTACAATACCAATGATGTTAACATGGATGGAAGTACACAATATTCTGGAACCAATCCAGATACGCCAATAATTTTACAAAACGTATTGGCACATCCTGGAAATTTCTTAAACTTTAGCACCTATCAAATCATAGAACAGTTACCGGAAAATGACTAAGAGCAATCAAACAATACAAAGAGCGTCATTTTTTTAAAGTGGCGCTTTTTTAGTTTTAAAAATTCATCACTAAGTACGTGTTAATTAATCACTTTTCTAATCTGTTAAAACAAATCTATAAGTATAACTTTTTTAAAGAATAGTTCAATAAAGTCAATAAATAAAAGGTTTTGTGACGAACACCGTTATAATAGTGACGAACAGAATTTCGCTAATTTCATTATAGTTTAAATAATAGTATTTTTGTGTAAAATGCAAACATTGAAACACTACCAACTTTTTATCTTCTTGTTTTTCGGACTAAATTTCTGTCACGCGCAACAATATACATACAAACAATTTGGTCTAGATGACGGTTTGCCGAGTTCGCAGGTATATGATATCTATCAAAGTAAGCAAGGATATGTTTGGTTTACTACTGACAAAGGATTATCAAGATATAACGGATACGAATTTGAAAACTTTACGACAAAAGACGGTTTACCTGATAATGTTACTTTAGATTTCTTTCCTCAAAAAAATGGAGAAATTTGGTGTTATGGATATGAAACGAAAAAAATATTTTACTTTAATGAAAACTTTGATGGATTCAAAGAGTTTCAATACAACGATAAACTAAAACCATTTTTTGGTTCAGAAAGCATTGTAAAAAGTCTAGTAATTGATAAAAATAAAACCATACATCTTGGTGGTTATCGTTTACATGGTAGCATTGAAATAACAAAAAATGGACAAGTAACCAATTCTTTTGATAAATATGACAAAGATGATATAGGCGTACAAAGATCAATTTCTTTTAACCTAAAGAAAAAAAACTTCTTCATAAGACATAATTCGTATGCTGCTACAGAAAATATTTTAAATTTTGTAGAAATAGATACTTCCAGTTCGCGCATAAAGTTCGATATTTTAAATGACAAACAATCTATCGCAATAAACGATAATGATCTCTATATTTTTTCTACCGATAATGCGACTAAAGTCCTAAAGGTAAAGCGTGCGCCAATAGGAATTAAACGCATTGATGATGCACATTTTTTTATTGGGTATTACAACAACGGCGCAGAAGTTAAAAATGTTTCTGGAGAAGTTTTAAAGACATTCCTTCCTAAAAAATCAGTTACAAATTTCTTTATTGATGCTGAAGGAGGTTATTGGTTTAGTACGTTGCATCATGGCGTTTTTTATTTAAAAAATCCGGATATGAATGTACTAAGTAAAGAACACTTCTATTCGCTTACAAGAGATACCGAAAGAGTTTTATATGCAGGTTCAAATAATGGGAACATTATAAAAATTCATCAAAACAAAATAGATACTATTTACAAAGCACTAAATACCCACAAAACAATTGTAGCCTATGATACCATCAATAATCATTTGTATAGCTACAGTGATCGTGGTTTTAAAAATCACATGGCTCTAGATTTAAAATTTGAAGGTTTTGTTCGGAAAATACCAGAAAATGTAGCAAATCCGTTACTAAAATTGCATTCAAACAGAGTTGTGATTGTTGAGAATGATTCGTTAAAAGATTTTTTTATTGAGGGTAAACTACGAGATGTTTGTATGTATAAAAACACAACGCTCATTGGAACATCAAACGGTTTATTAATAAAAAAAGACAGCCTTTTGCAAAAAGATTCCTCTTTCAATTTCTTAAAACTCCGAATTAACGACATTGATACAAATAGAAAAAGAAACACAGCATACATAGCAACACATGGTGCTGGTGTTGTGGTGTACGGAAATCAAAAATATGCAATTGATGAAGATAAAGGTCTTACAAGTAATATTGTAAATGAAGTTTGTGTAGAAAATGATAGCATTGTTTGGGCATGTACAAATATAGGCCTCAATAGAATCTCTTTTCAGTCAGATGAAACTTATACAATAACAACCATTACAAAAGATGATGGTTTGCTAAGTAACGACATCAATGATGTAGAAATCATAAATGATACGATTTGGGTTGCTACAAAAAACGGGTTGTGTTACTTTAAAAAAGACATTATTGTAGAAAAATACAGTTCAAAAATACTTTCCTTGGTTATCAATGAAGTAAAAGTGAATTCAAAAATAATTGATACACAAAATATAAAACTTCCATACGACCAAAATGATATAAGCTTTTCATTACAAGCCATATCGCAGAAAAACGCTAGCAAAATCAGCTATGTATACAGACTTAAAGAAGTAGATGCCAATTGGACATATACAAAAAATAGAAACATTCGTTTTCCATCGTTATCGCCAGGAAATTACACCTTTCAAGTAAAAGCGAGCGTATTAAATAATGTGGATGATACCATAGTAACTTACAAATTTAAAATAGGATTTCCATTTTGGAAAACTTGGTGGTTTTATGGAATATGTATGGTATTTATTGGTGGAATTGTATATTTATTTTTCAAAATTCGCGTCCTCTCATATAACAAAGATATCATAAGAGAACTCATCCGATTGGCTATAAAACGCTTAAAGCGGAAAGAAAAATTTCTTCACTTTCGTTCAAATGGAGAAGATTTCAAAATTCCTACATACGAAATTCTATTCATCAAATCGCAAGGAAACTATTTAGACATTATCACAGAAAAGAAAAACTACACAATTCGATGTAAAATAGGCGATTTCATCGCAACAACGCCCGACGTTTTAGAATACCTAAGAATACATCGTTCATACATCATCCGAATAGATCAGGTATCGAGTAAAGGAAAAAATTGGGTAGTCATCAAAGAACAAAAAATTCCAGTAGGAGAGACGTATCTAAATCAATTGGAAAAAATTCAATTCTAGCGTATTAGTGATCAGGGATTAGGTCTCAGGCATTTGGTATTAGTATTGTCCAAAGATTATTTTGTGGTTCTCAATAACAAATCAACAAATCAACAAATCAACAAATCAGATATTAGTATTATTCAAAGAAAATTTTATGGTTCTTAGCAACAAATTAACAATAAGTGAAGTTTAAAAGTTTATGAGTTTATAAGTTTATGCTATGAAATAAATACTTAGTAAGTAATGCAACACACAACGGAGCAAAGCCAGCAACCAACAACCTAAATCCCAGAAACAATCTTCACCTTATACTTCTCCAAATCAGACAAATAATCGGCAGGGACAAAATCGTCACGATCAAACTCTTCTTTACGTTTGTGCTTCATTTCATTACGTTTTACAGCCTTTAAAAAGCGCTTAATTTCCAGTGTGTTCTCTAACAATAAACCATCAACTTCAATTCCTTTTCC
>NZ_JBGCDL010000023.1:0-2601 GCF_045105435.1 Kordia sp.
GGATCAATTGCTAGTCCATTGTTTCTAAATGATTGATCGGTAAATAATTCGCCCGAATGGCAAGAAGCACATTTTTGATTGAATAATTCCATGCCTTGCGTTTCGTTGGCAGTTAAGGTTACGTTTCCTTCGTTGCGACGAAATTTGTCGTATTTACTGTTACCTGTCACCATCATTACCATAAATTGCGATAAGGCTTTTAAGATATTTTCTGAATTTATTTCTCCGTTTTCAAATGCTTCACGAAACAATCGCGGATAATCAGGATGTGCTTGTAATTTTGCGATGATGTTTGTAAATGTCTCATTCATTTCTACATCAGTTGTGATAGGAATGATTGGTTGCATGTCTAAATGGATAGCAGCGCCATCCCAATTAAATTCGTTCTGAAAAGCTAAATTGTGAAGCGGTTGTGCGTTTCTGCTTCCTAATGCGCCATCAACTCCGTGACTTATAATGTGTGTGTGATGTGTGAATGCAAATTCTTGAATATGGCAAAATCCGCAAGCAACAACGTTATCAGAAGCCAAACGACCTTCGTAAAATAAGCGTCTTCCCAATTCAAAACCAGTTTCCGTTGGCGGATTGGCTTCAATATCATACACTAAAGTTGGGAAATTAGATGGAATATTAAAATCCAACAGCACCTTTCGGAATTCGCCAATTTCTTGACCAGGAATTTCCTCATAAGGTTCGTCTTTGCATGCCACAAATAGTAGCGCAACAAGTACGTAGATGTAATAGTTGAATTTCATAGCTGTCGCTAAGATACCAAATGTCTTGTGATTGGGCAAAATGTTAACATTTAGCAGTATTCATGCTATTATTTGCAAGGAATACTGCAATTTGAACGATTCCGTGTGTCAAATTCCAAACTACTTTTGAATAAAATCACAAAACATAGAAATTATGAAAAAACAAGGAATGAAAAGCAAATTGAGTTTGAAGAAAAATGTAGTATCAAACTTCGAGGTAGACACTGTAAAAGGAAAAGGTCCTGAAACGGCAACTTGTGAATGCTTTACGAGAGGAAAAAATTGTAAAACATACATAGTAACGCAGGATGGTTGTGCAACGTATTGGTGTACACAATATGGATGTCAATAATAGGACTTTTTTTCTAGTTTTATTTTAAAAAGCTCTCACAGTATTTACACAAAAATTTTAGGTTTAATGTGTAATACTGTGAGTTTTTTTAGATCATTTTTTTCTCGTTTGCCAACTGAATGGCTTCTGCTTTGGAGTTTACGTGTAGTTTTTGGTAAATGTTTCGAATATGTGTGCGAACCGTCGTTTTAGACACAAACAATTCTTCCGCAATAGTACTGTACGTTTTTCCTTTGGCAAGTAATGTTAACACCTCTTTTTCACGTTTTGATAAGGTATTATCTTGGTGATTTAATTGAAAAGATTCAACGACCATTTTGGCAATTTTATTGCTCATTGGTGCGCCACCTTTTTCCAAATCGGCCAGTGCTTTGTTGAGTTCGGGTAAGCCTAAACTTTTGGTTAAATATCCGCATGCGCCCGCTTTTAATGCTTCAAAAACCATATTGCTATCTTCAAAAACGGTCACAATAATCAATTCGGTTTTTGGAAATTGTTGTTTTATCATTTTTGTACCTTCAATTCCGTTGATGCCAGGCAAACCAATATCCATTAATACAATATCGGCATGGTTTCCCGATTTAAAATCGGCAAAAGCCGTTTCAAAATCTTCATAAACACCCAATAAAAAATACGTATCAAGTTGCTGAATGTAAGCGACCATATTTTCTCTAAAGATGGCATTGTCTTCTACGATAGAAATATATTTTTTGTTCATGATTCGTTCGTTTTTATCAGTTCGTCTTGTAAGTCTAAAATAAAAGTGTAAAAAACACCTTCCGGTTTTTCAATATGCATTTCGGCATTGATCATTTCCATACGTTTTTTAATGTTTTTTAAACCATTTCCATGAGATGAGTTCATTGTGTCAATTCCAATACCATTATCTTGAATTTGAACGGTGAATTTTGTGTCTTTTAAATGCACTTTAAAAATTACTTTTGTTGCTTTTGAATGTTTTATGATATTGGCTAGAATCTCTTTGAAAGCCAAAATCATGTTTCTGCTTTTTATGTATGAAATGTCAATAGGAATAATATCTATTTCTTGATATAGAAAGTCAATTTCGTCAAAAAGATCAAAGAAATTTTCGCCATAATCTCTTAGGTATTTACACAAACTTTCTATGTTGTTGTTTTTTGGATTTAATGACCAAACAAAGTCTTTGGCAGTATGATAAATTTCCTTAGAAAGCGACGTGATTTTGTCAACTTTGGGAGAAATTACTTTTTCGCTGTGTTTTAAATTGTTTGATAATCCGATGACAGACGCAATTTTATTTCCGATTTCATCATGGAAATCGCGGGCAACTTCTTCACGCAAGTTTTCTACTTTGTGTTCTAAAAAAATACGGCGATTAATTTCGTTAGACAAGTTTTCGTTTCTGCGTTTAATCACGCGTAAGCGATACCATAAAAACCCGAGTAAAATTAGTGTTATTGCAATAAAAATAAACACTTTTATGACTGTAATTTGATACCATTTGGGTTGAAT
>NZ_JBGCDL010000024.1:0-4497 GCF_045105435.1 Kordia sp.
CGAGAAGCCATAAACATCAAAAACATCTCTTATTTCATCTTAGACGAAGCGGACGAAATGGTAAGTGCACTAAAAGAAGGATTGGATAGCATTATAAAAGAAATTCCAAAATCGAGGAGAACTTTACTGTTTACAGCAACAATGCCCGGAACCATCAAACAATTGGTGCAAAATTACATGTCCAAACATGTCGTGCATATTGAAGCGGATATGAAAACTGTTGGTCATCAAGGAATTGAACATCAATATGTAGTAGTAGAAACAATAGAAAAACTAGAAGTTTTACTTCATTTTTTAAACACCAAAGAAGGCAAACGTGGAATTATTTTCTGTAAAACCAAAGCTGCGGTCAACAAACTAGCAAAAAAACTAGCGATCAATAAATTCTCTTCTGGTGCCATTCACGGAAGTCTCACACAAGGAATTCGCGATCGTATCATGGAACAATTCCGAGCAGGTTATATTGATATCTTAGTCGCAACCGATTTGGCAGCGCGTGGTATTGATGTAAAAGAGGTTTCGTATGTCATAAATTATCATTTGCCAGATACCTACGATGCGTATGTACACAGAAGTGGACGAACGGCTAGAGCAGGAGCAAAGGGACTTTCTTTATCTGTGATACAAAAAGAAGAAGTAGCAGAAATCCCTGAATTTGAAGATGAATTAGGCATTGTTTTTAAGGAATTTAAAAAAGCAGATGCACAAAGTATTGAAGAAAACAATGGATTGATATGGGCTAAGAGAATATTCAAAACAAAACCAAATCGTGAGGTTTCAGAAGATTTTAAAGCGAAGATTAAAACGATATTCCATCATCTGACAAAAGAAGAATTAGTAGATAAAATATTAGCGAATTATTTAGCGGAAACTGGCGCTACCAATACAAAAACGGAAACTCCAAAAAAGAAAAAGAAATAGTATCTATGTTTATACGCATAGACTTCTTTGAAAGTATTTCCGAAACTAAAAAGCGGCTGTCTTAAAAGTTCTAAAAGCCGTCATTCTGGACTTCACCCAGAGTCTCATAAAGCTGATTATCAACTATTATGAGCAACCGAATCAAGTTCGGTTTGACGAAACTGCGACTTTTAAGATAGCCTCATTTTTATACATTTTCAATCTTTCAATAATTAAACCTATTCTACTTCTGTAGAAAGACTATCAACCATCGCTAAATCTTCATTTATTTCATTTGTTGTAGGAACAGAATCTTTCAGTGCGATGAATTTTTCTATATTTTTCATTTCACTTTCTTCTCCAGAAAAATAAGGAAAAACGTCCATAATAGGCGATTCAGCAATTGCAGGAATTGTATATTCTGCCATCGTATCTTTCATTGCCGTCATGGTATTTTCGTAGGCTTCTTTTACATCATTTCCTTGAATGAGTAAGTATTGATTGCTTTTGCGTTCTTTACCGCTTTCTTCATCGAAAGAAATCATGCTGACTTTACATTTAAACCATCGATCTGAATTTTCAAACGGATGAATTTCTGCATAATTCGCTACTTTGATGTTTGTAATCTTAATTTCTTCGCCTTCTCTTAAATAAGCAGCCATTTCTTGTGTAATTCTAGTTTCGGCTTCCGTATAGGAAATAGCATCTACTAAAAAAGGTTCTGTTTTTAGTTTTTGTTCACCTGTAACTTCATCAAGTTTTCTATACTTTACTTTGCATTCATACCAAGTTGCGCTCATAATGTTTTTGTTTTAAGGGCGACAAATATAGGATTTTCGTTTTGCTAAAAAAGTCAAAATAGAGAATAGATATTCACAATTTTCAAGCAGATTTTCTAGTCGTTTTAGACTGAGGAAGTTAGTGTGATATTAATTATTCACCACAAATTAGAAGCATTATTTTCTGTTAATCCTGGATTGGGAAATACTGCGAGGTTTTTCTCTAATTAGTGAGTTTCCTTAGTTGAAAAACGATTTGATAGTTTGCATTTTCATACCGCAAAAGAATGGTATGACATTTTGGTTTGTCAGCAACCTAGTATTTTGAAAAGAGTTTCGCTTGGCGTTATCGCTTCTTATTTAGGAATTACACAAAAAACTTTAAGTCGCATCCGAAAACAGAAATAAGATTCATACAGCCTTATTGTAAGAGATACGCTTTCGCTTCAGCTATATTTCCATCTACTATGTTCAAATAATAATTTACTTTCCCTTTTGTTAGCTCTAATAGTACAGGTTTTTCAACACCAGTTTGATACAGATCAATTGCGTGTTGCTCATCACGTAATATTTTATATGATTTGGAAAGTGTGCGGATGCTTTCTTGAAAATCTTCTCGTTGTGTAGTTCCAATGAGTATGATACATAGTTTATCATTTGCATTTGACTTATTCATCGTTGTAAGTGCTTCTAAATTGAGCGTAGTTCCCATGCAAGAATTGCAATCACTTATAGGAAGTATATAAAATATTTTTTCATTCGTAGTAATATCTACCTGATGTGTTTCGAGCATATACTGCTGAAAACCTTTTAAATACGGGTATTTTTCTCCTTGACAAGCAACAAATAATAACATAAAATAACATACGTGGATTATCTTTTTCATTTGATTTCTTTCTTTGTGTCGTTGTCTTTTGGTGTAATCGTGTATTTATATTTAAGCTGGAAATATTGCTGCGTAGGATCTGTATTAGTATACTTTGTACTGTAGAGTAAAAAACCATCTGACACGGCAATTAGACTCTCAAATTCCAGACTTCCTAATGGAAATGTATACTCTCCAACATGATTAAAATGCTCATCTAAAAAAACAGCATGAATTGATCTCTGTAGATAAGGAGGCCGATATTTTCCTGAACTTTCCAGCGCTTCTTGTTGATCGTAATATATTCTTGAATATAATTTTAATTTTTCATGGTAATTATACGCTCCATAATACGGAGCAGCATATTCATAGGCTTTCATTTTTTCAACATCGCGTGCATCCTCTAAATCAACTGGTAAAAACATATCTTTTGAAGATGTACTGATATGCGGAAATTTGCCAAGGTATTTTCCTTCTTTATAATAGTACACAAAATGATCATTTACGTAACTAACGAACATCGTATCATTTTTGAACAGCATGTTTTTTTTTGAAAGCAAATACGAATAGGTTTTACGGCCTTTGTATTTTAACATTCCTTCGGGTAGAGCATACGTGCTGATCCATTTTAGACTTGATAGATCAAAAATTCCGATTCTCCCAAAATCTTCAAAACCTTCCGAATCGTATGCATTCAAGGGTTGTAACCCAATGTGTAATTGGTTCTTTGTTGAGTCGTAATGCAAATTACCGTAATCTATTATAAAATTAACGGCTCCTTTTTTTAATGTTTTTGAGAGTGTATTGAATGCTGTATTTGTACTAGGGAAATTTATGTTAGGTAATGAATGATATGTTATTTTAGTATCACCTAGGATTAGAAGTCTAACGGGGAAATCTTGAATTAAAATAAATTTTTCCCTTGAAGGATGACAAAAAGATAATACATCGCCAGTTCCTTTTTGTAATGGAAGTTGTAGTAAGTTTACAGCAGAAGTCGCTAAATTTACTTTAATGATGTTCCGTTGTAAATCTATAAAATAATAAATACTATCATTTTCAACAATGTGTGCTAAACCCGGATCATAGGAAGGTACATTTTGTGGTCGTGGAATTGCTAAACTATCGGTGAATGTAAGTGTATAGTTTTGAGAGAAACGAACATTTGCTGGAACTTTGCTAAATGCCAATAATTCAGCTGAATTTTTATCTTGACAACCTATTGAAAATAGACAGAGTAGTAGTATATATTTGATAGGGTTTTTGATCTTTTTGCGGAATATAAATTAATATGAAATAAAAATCAGATGCAGAAATTTAATCAAAATGTCTGCATCTGAAAATGGTTTAGTTTCCAATTGGCCAAACAGTATTGATAGAAACTGTTCCAACAATGCAATCGGTACCACCATTTATACATTTACGTATAACTGATACAGATCCGTCGGCATTTCTTATTCTTCTTGGCGGTCCCCATTTTCCTCTTACTGAATTGGTGTCGACATTAGTCGTGTCAGTATTCGTTTGTTCAAAACTTTCATCTGTAAAAGACATTAATCCAAAAAATGATACAGCCATTCCGATAGCTACTATTCTTCTTAAACTTTTCATAATAAAGTATTTTAAATTGGTTATATATATTAAAACTAGATAATTTTAAGGGAAGTTCCTAATTTATGTAAGAAACATAATTTATTGATATACAAATATTTAATTGTTTTTTAGTCAATAAAAACCTTTCTTGCAGTAAGTGGTTTCCTTACTTACTTGCTAAATCATTATAAATAAGTTCATTTAAAAAAAATGAAAACACTACTACTAATTGGATAACATTTCAAATATTAAAAACGACGTTTCAAGCAAAAGGACTATTTTAGAAGCAAGAATAAAGCAATATTTGTGTCATAATTAATACGAACTATCTAATTATCTCATCATGAAAAAGACACTTTT
>NZ_JBGCDL010000025.1:0-8160 GCF_045105435.1 Kordia sp.
AAACACGCAACTAATCTTATACAAACACGTTATCGGTAATTCGATGAACACTTAAATAGCTGAAAGAAATAAAATTGAACATAAATGAGTGCTACAAAAATAGGTTATACAATAACTACAGACCCAATTTTTTTTAACGAACAAAATGCCATTACACCAGAACTATCACGTAAGCTTCAGCAATTTCATCAAATGGCATTAGATGGAAAAAAATCGAGCATTCAAAAAATACTTGATGCCATTGAACAGCACCCAGAAAACCCACAACTAAAAAACTATTTATCAGTGCTCTATGGAGAGTTGAATCAGACTCAAAAGATGTATGATGTTAACAAATGGATTATTGCAGAACATCCTAATTATTTGTTTGGAAAACTAAATTTGGCTAACGAGTATTACCTAAAGAAAGAATACAATAAAATGCTAGATGTATTAGGTCATCAAATGGAGTTAAAAACTCTTTACCCCGACCGTGAGACATTTCACCTAAACGAAGTAATTTCTTTTTTAAAATGTACGGTGCTATATTTTACTGCCATAGAAGATATTAAGCAAGCCGAAATCCGTTATGAAATTATGCGCGAATTAGCTCCTGATTCTACAGATACAGAAATAGCAATGCGACAAATTATTATTACCAGTATGAAAGCTGGACAAAAACGCTTTGAAGAAGAACAAAAATCTAAAATATCAGTAGCAACAAAAACACAGAAAATTAACACTACCAGCAAAGCTCCAAATTTTTGTCATCAGGAAATTAAGTGGCTTTATTCCAATGGTCTTTATATTGGAGAGGAAAAAATAAATATAATTCTTTCTCTTAAGAAAGACACTCTTATTCAAGACCTTGAATTGGTATTGCAAGATAGTATTAACCGATATGGTTATTTCAGTAAGCTGGTTGAGTCAAATGGATGGGACGAAGAAAACATGAATTTTGTAGTTCATGCTATTTATCTTTTAGGAGAACTCGAAGCAACCAAAAGCATAGATGCTATTTTTAATGTCTTAAGTCAATCTGATGAATATTTCGAGCTTTATTTAGGTGACTTTATTACTTCAATGTTATGGGAGCCAATATTCAAAATCGCAGCTAATAATTTGGACGCATGTAAACAGTTTATGTTTAAACCTAGCATTGACACTTATGCTCGTACGACTTTTCCTGATATGGTAGAGCAACTTGCATTGCACCATCCTGAAAGGCGAGAGGAAGCAATAAATTGGTTTGCTGATGTGATACATTTTTTTCTTAATAGCACTTTGGATGACAATGTAATTGACAGTGATCTAATAGCATTGTTAATCTGTAATGTGATTGATATTAAAGGCTATGAGTTACTCCCAATAATAGAAAAATTATTTGAACAGGGAATAGTGTCACAAGGTATATGCGGTCAATGGAAAGAAGTGAGCAAAGCTTTTAAACGTCCTGATAACTACAATAAGATAAAAGATATTTTACCAATCGCAGAACGTTACGAAAAAGTAACTTTAACATGGTCTGGATATAACGAAGATGAAAGTAATTCTAAATTTGATTACAATGAGTATTTTGAACCTCGTTTAATGCCAATAAGAGCCGAGCCAAAAATTGGACGTAATGAACCATGTCTGTGTGGAAGTGGAAAAAAGTATAAAAAATGTTGTTTGAACAAATAAAAAAAAACCGATAACAATTTGTATAATGCAAATGCACCCTGCGGGATGCAAACGCACCATACAAGAACCGTTGCCAGAAATAAAGAAACCGAAATAAAATGAAAATAATTTTTCAGATTTTTGCTTCAAAATTGCTCTCAAAAGAAAAGTTCAAAAATTGTGTAGCAATTTGAGGCTTTTTTGTCTTTAGAATATCAAACTAAAAACGGAACCTTCATTCTCAATACTTTTAACGGTGATTCGTCCTTTGTGAAGTAGCATGATTTGCTTACATAAGCTCAGTCCAATGCCGCTTCCTGTAGTTTTACTCGTGAAGAATGGCACAAAAATATTATCTAAAATATCTTGTGGAATTCCAGAACCGTTATCAAAAATTTTAATAACGATATCTCGATTTGTATTTAGTGAAGCTTCGACTTTTATTTTGGCACCATCCTTCTTTTTACAAGCATCTACGGCATTTAGAAGTAAGTTGATTAATACTTGTTCAATAAGATGTGTGTCAATGTCTAGCTCTAATTTAGCGCTTTCAATATGGAACGTTATATCAATATTTTTTGCTCTTATAGACGGTTCCATTAATAACTGAATGTTAGTAAACAATTCAGAAATATGAATACGTTGAAGATTTAAGTTGGTAACTTTACTTAAACTACGGTACGTCTTAGCAAATTTCAACAAACCTTCACTTCTGTTTTTAATCGTCTTTATGCCTGCGTTCAGGTCTTCCAGCGCTAATGTTTTTGTTTTAGGTTGTGCAATCGCTAACTGTAAATTTTGCTGTAACGTGTCCGCCAAAGATGAAATTGGCGTAATAGAATTCATGATTTCATGGGTCATTACACTTAATAATTTCTTCCAAGATTCCGATTCATTTTTATTTAAGGTGCTATCAATATCTTGAATTACAATGAGTTTAAAAGCATCTTCTTCAACCTGAAAAACAGTATCCGAAATCAATATTTTTATACTTTCATTTTGTAGCGCTATCGAAATTGAATTGGGTTCTCTGTTATATGTTTCAAAAACGGTATTGTATAATTCGGGCTTTCTATTTTCAACAAAACGAATATTTTTAAAAGATGGTATATCTAAAATATCCCCAAAAGAATCGTTGGTCCATAACACATCTCCAGTTTCTAGATTATACGCTATAATCCCTATATCAACCATTTCTAAAATCTTTTGCAGATAGACATATTGTGCCTGATTTTGAGAGTTTATTTCTTTAATGGTGCGATTAATTTCATTGAAACCAGCATACAAAAACCGAATATCTTTTGGGCCTCTATCTTCAGGAAACCACCTTGAAAAATCACGGTATTTTACTGCTTCAAAGAAGTCATCCATGGCTACAAAACGACGTTTTATAAAGGAATATGTATCAATCAATAAATAAAGTAAGCCAGCGCCAAGTAGTGTTGCATAACTATTTTTTTCGATTTGTAATGTATACATCAATCCTAGAATTAGACCAATTATGAGTATAATTCTAAAAAGTAATTTAAAAATGTAGGCTTTATAGTTCATACTTTTCTAAGCGTCGGTAAAGCGCAGCTCTTGTAATGCCTAACTCCTTAGCAGATTTTGAAACATTACCGCTGTTCTTTTCTAAAACGGTGAGTATCGTTTTCTTTTCTATATCTTCTAAATTATGATTAATCGTTTGATTGTTTTCAGTATGTATAGAACGCTCAATTGAAGAAAATACTAAATCGTCTGGTTTTAGCGTACTTCCGTCAGTCATAATCACGGCACGTTCTAAAACATATTGAAGCTCTCTAACATTTCCAGGAAAATCATGCTTCTTTAGCTTTGAAAAAAAACCAGCATCAAAATTAAAGGAGTTCTTATTGTACTTTTCTGCATACAATGAAACAAAGTGTCTTGACAAATTTGTGATGTCAGTTCCGCGTTCTCTTAAAGGCGGTACAATAATGTCTACTGTATTAATTCGGTAGATTAAATCTTTTCGGAATTTGGTTTCATCAGCCAATTTAGATGGTGCAACATTGGTTGCACAAATTAATCTAATGTCTATTGATACAGGTATATTAGACCCAAGAGGTGTAACTTGTCTATTCTGTAGTGTTGTTAATAATCGTGCTTGTTGTCCGAGTGTAATATTACCAATTTCATCCAAAAAAAGTGTACCTCCATTTGCTGCTTCAAAACGACCAATACGGTCTTCCCTTGCATCTGTAAAAGCTCCTTTTTTATAGCCAAATAATTCACTTTCAAACAACGACGAAGTTAAAGCGCCAACATCTACTTTTATAAATGGTTTATTTTTTCGATTAGAGTTTTCGTGAAGTGCTCTTGCAATTAAATCTTTTCCAGTACCATTCTCGCCTAAAACCAATATATTGGCGTCAGTTGGTGCTACTTTTTTAAGTTTTACAAAAACATCCTGCATTACAACACTTTCTCCAATAATTTCAACACTATCAGAGTTTATAGCATTTGATTTCGCGCTATTTGATTTCTTTTGACTTAGAATGGTCGTAATGGTTTCTATAATCTTGGTGTTTTTCCAAGGTTTCATCAAAAAGTCTGATGCACCTTGCTTTAATCCGCGAATTGCTAAATCAATATCCGCATAAGCGGTCATTAAAATTACAGCTGTTTCAGGGGTTCTCTTTTTAATTTTATTCAACCAAAAAATGCCTTCATTACCAGTATTAACAAGGCCATTAAAATTCATATCAAGAATAATAATGTCATAGTTAGCTTTTTCTATTTGAGTTAAAATATTACTCGGATTCTTTTCAGTAACAACCGTTTTTACCAAAGGTTTTAGTAGCAAACGAAGTGCCGTAAGTATGTCTGCATCATCGTCTATTACTAATATGGAAGCATTTTTTAATACCATTTGATAATCGAAGTTTAACTATAAAGACATTCATCTTTCAAGTTGATACATCTCGTTTTTAATAAAAGCTGTACCTAAAGTCAGCGTCAGCTTTCAATAGTACGATTTTATTTTAAGTTTTAAAAAAATAACAAAGTAAAAATATTTGGTTGCATAAACATGTACACTTTCGGACATAAAGTGTATCAAAATCGAACACTTTTAATTTTGAAATAATTCCTAAACAACTGTAAATCAATATTTTGAATTTATGGCATCATATTCACTTTATGTTCAGTGAAAATAATACAGTAAAAATGGACGTACCAATTCAACAGAAAAAATTCTCAAATCAAAAAATAGGGCTTTTTGTAGGTGTAATCGTAACATTAGCACTAATTATTTATGTGATTATTCAAACTACAGGCGGTTCTAAATTGAATGTTGAAAAAGAACGTATCTCGGTGTATACGATTTCAAAAGGTCTATTTCAAGAAAACATTCCTGTAAACGGTATTGTTTTGCCAGTAACTACAATTTATTTAGATGCACTAGAAGGTGGTCGTGTAGAAGTAAAATTTGTAGAAGACGGTGCCATGATGAAAAAAGGGGAGCCCATTTTAAGATTGTCTAACACGGATTTAGAATTAAGTCTTATCAATCAAGAAACGTCAGTTTATAATCTTTTGACGCAAATGCAGATTTCTCAAAATGTTGCAAGACAAAATACCATTAACAGACAAAACCAATTCACTGATGTTGAAAGTAGTTTTATTGAAGCAAAGCGTATTTATAATTCAAATAAGCGTTTGTATGAAAAAGGTGTAATTGCACGGCAAGATTATGAGTCTTCAAAAAATAATTTTGAGTATCAACAAGAGCGAATGAGGCTGTCAAAACAGGTGCTTTCTGAAGATTCTATTTCATCAAAATTAGAAATTAATCAGGCTAAGAGTTCGTATTCAAGAACACAAAGTGCCTTAGAATTAATGCGTAAGAAAGTGGGAGACTTAGTAGTTAGAGCACCTATTGACGGACAGTTAACTTCTTTGGATGCTGAAATAGGGCAATCTATAAATAAAGGAACTCGTTTAGGGCAAGTTGATGTGACTACAGGCTACAAGATCAGAGTTGATATTGATGAGCACTACATCTCAAGAATTTACAATGGACAAAAAGGAACGTTTACTTTAAACGAAAAACCATATACATTACTAATTAAAAAAGTTTTTACACAAGTAACTAATGGACGTTTTCAGGTGGATATGAAATTTGAAGACGAAGTGCCAGAAGGTATCCGCCGTGGGCAGAATTTACAAATCCGTGTCGCATTAAGTGCAGAAAAGCAAGCTTTATTAGTGCCAAAAGGTGGTTTCTTTCAAAAAACAGGAGGCAACTGGATTTTTAAAATGAGTGAAGACGGAAATTCAGCGTACAAAGTAACTATTAAACTAGGAAGTCAAAATACAGAATTTTACGAAATTATTGAAGGTTTAAACCCTGGAGATAAGGTGATAACATCGAGCTACGATTCTTTTGGAGCTACAGAAGAACTTATTTTAAAATAGATAATAAAAATAGATACATTCAATTAAAATACAAATATAATGATACAAATTACGGACTTAGAAAAATTTTATAAAACTAAAGAAGTGCAAACTATTGCCTTAAATAAATTGTCTTTTGAAGTTAAAGAAGGGGAATTTGTTGCCATCATGGGACCATCGGGTTGTGGAAAATCTACACTACTTAACATCCTAGGGCTATTAGATGATCTAGACGGTGGAAGCTTTAAATTTAATGGAAAAGAAGTTGCTGGATACAACGAGCGTAAGCGTTCTGACTTGCGAAAACATAATGTAGGTTTTGTATTTCAGAGCTTTAACCTTATAGACGAGTTAACAGTTTTCGAAAATGTTGAATTACCACTAATTTATACAGGTGTAAAACCAGCCGAACGAAAAAAACGTGTAGAAGAAGTACTAGAGAAAATGCAAATCATGCATCGCCGTAACCACTTTCCACAACAATTGTCTGGTGGTCAGCAGCAACGCGTCGCTGTAGCAAGAGCAGTTGTAAATAAACCAAAATTAATATTAGCTGATGAGCCAACGGGTAATTTAGATAGTAAAAACGGTAACGAAGTTATGGATTTACTTATAGATTTAAACGAAGCCGGAACAACAATAATCATGGTAACGCACAGTGAGCATGATGCCAAGTATAGTCATCGTATAATTAGAATGTTAGATGGGCAAAAAGTGACGGAAAATATTTTGGCGTAAACTCAGAAGATAATCAAGAGTCTCCAATCAAATTAAACCAACTACGCTACTGAAGTGTTGAAACCAAATCAATCATCAATCAAAAATCGAATAGTAAAATCTTTCAATCATGATTAAAAATTATTTTAAAATAGCATGGAGAAACCTTATGAAGCACAAGGTGTTTTCGTTAATTAATATTATTGGGCTTACCATTGGTTTAAGTGCGTCTTTTGTAATTGGACTAATGATTTATTACGATTATACATTCGATAATTTTCATAAAGACGGTGATAAAATTTACAGAGTAGTAACTGAATTTACAGACCCAGATGGAATAAATTATAATTCAGGCATCACACTGGCTTTAAAAGGTGCCATAGAAGATAATTCTAATTTTGAAACTGTAAGTGAATTTTACATAGAAAGACTCTCAAAAGCAGTTAACAAAGAAAACGACATTGCCTTAAAATGGCCAGACTTCGTAATTTTCGCGGACCAAAATTATTTAGATATTTTTCAATATAACTTTTTGGCAGGAAACAAAACGGAAGCACTAAAAAATCCAAATCAAGTTGTACTCACCCAAAGCAGAGCAGCGGAATATTTCCCAAAACTTTCACCAACTGAAATTGTAGGTAAAACATTAATTTACAACGACTCAATAAATGTTAAGGTTACTGGTGTTGTAGAAAACTTTACTGAACGAACAGATATCGTTTTTAAAGAATTTGTCTCTCATGCAACCTTACTTCAAACCAATAAAAAAAGAGATATTACGAAGCGCTATTGGTTTAATACAAACGGTAATTCGCAATTGTATGTAAAGTTTAAAGAAAATGCAGATGTAGCAAGTGTACAAAAACTTTTGGACGATTTGGCGTTAGAACACACGGACGAAGATGATATTAAATATGGCCAATCGCGTAAATTTAAGTTACAAGCACTTAACGATATTCACTTTAACGAGGATTACGGAACGTACGATAGTGAAAAAGCACAAGCTAGCAAACCGCTATTAAGAAATTTGGCACTTGTCGCACTCTTTTTACTACTATTGGGATGTATTAATTTTATAAATCTAAATACAGCACAAGCTTCGCAACGTGCTAAAGAAATTGGTATCAGAAAAACTTTGGGCAGCAGCAGAAAACAGCTTATTGGGCAGTTTATGGGCGAAGCTTTTATTTTAGTATTAATTTCGGCAGTGTTGTCCTTGTTGCTTTCAAAATGGCTAATCAATGTGTTTTCAGATTTTGTGCCAGATGGCTTAAGCTACGAACTTTTTAAATCGCCAATACTAATTTTTGGCGTGGTTATTTTACTAGTGTTGGTTACATTTTTATCTGGGTTTTATCCTGCTTTGGTACTTTCAAAATACAA
>NZ_JBGCDL010000026.1:0-5036 GCF_045105435.1 Kordia sp.
ATCTGAGATTCAATTCATCAAAAAAGAAGGAAATCCAGAAAATTTAGAAACACTCTACAATCTTTATACTGGATTAGAAAATAGGCAACAATCTATAAAACCATTACTTCCACTACCACTTTTAAAAGAAGGAAGAAATGCGCGATTTAAGTTAAGTAATTATGCTGAAGAAATTATTAGCACTAAAAATAAAATGGTGGCGCATTTATATAACAAAGCGTCAATGTCCATGCTGCAAAATTCTAAAAACAAATACAGTTACCGGGAAGTCTTTGACGATTTACGATATATAAATAGAATTTCGCCTAATTATAAAAATGTGCGTCAACTAATGGAAGAAGCACAAGCAAAAGGAACTGATTTTGTTTTAGTTACTTTAAATAATGCGACAAATAAAGTAATTCCGAGACGTCTAGAAGATGATTTATTAAACTTTAATACCTACGGATTAAACGATACTTGGACTGTATATCACGGAAATGAAATTCCAGAAATAAACTATGATTTTGGTTTAATTTTAGAATTTAGAAACATTCTCGTTTCGCCTGAACAAATTAGAGAAAAACAAATCATCAAAGAGAAACAAGTAAAAGATGGTTGGAAATATGTGTTAGACACGAATGGAAACGTAGTAAAAGACAGTCTTGGAAATGATATTAAGGTTGATAAATTTAAAACGGTTCGTTGCGAATTGTATGAATTTACACAATTTAAAGCTACCAAAGTAGATGGACAAGTACGTTACGTGAATTATAAAACGAAGCAGTTGATTGAAGCATTTCCACTAACTACAGAGTTCATTTTTGAACATGCGTATGCTGATTTTGATGGAGATCGAAGAGCGTTAGATGATCGATACCGAGATTTAATTACTGTGAGAGCAGTTCCGTTTCCTAGCAACGAACAAATGATTTACGATTCGGGAGAAGACATAAAAGCGCGACTCAAAGCAATTTTGACACGGAATAAATTTAGGCGATAAATACAAAATATGAAATTTAAAAAAAGTACAGTCGAGAAGTAAAAAACATAACGTTTCTTAAATCTCGACTGTATTAGTAGGCTAATTTTTGTGCCTGCATTTAGTAATCAGATTAAATATCTGAACAATAAAGAGAGTTTGTTTAAAATTTGCCTATTCAAAACAAATCTATCTAAAAATGCAAAAAACAGCAATATTTATATATCAAAGGAAATTACACAAACTGCGCTAATGGAATCGCATTGATTTGACTGTGAGAAGCATGCCCGACAGTAATTCCATTTTTCACTAAAATTAACTGCGGACTTTCATGCCATACCTGAAAACGTGCTGCAATTTCTTGTGAAATTGGTCGGTAATTCAATAAATCCAAATAATACATAGTCATTTGGTTTTCCTCCAAATCGTACTGACTTTCAAACTGTTTAATCACCATTCTACTGATTCCGCAACGCGTACTATGCTTAAAAATGGCAACAGGTTTCGCCTTAGATTCTTCAACAATAGTATCAAGTTGTGAAAGATCTGTCAATGGTTTCCATTGTATTTTTGAAGGTTCTGGAGCTTCCGAAGCATCAGAACTTCCAAATATTTTATTGAATATTCCCATAAGTATGTGTAAATTTAAACTATCAGTCGTATACTTTATATAAAACTTGCTAAAATGTCAAAATGTCTTGTAAATACTAGCATTAACCGTCATTTTGTCTTGTATTCTCAATTGGAATAACAATTGCAAAACTACTATAAAATCAAAGAACTCAACGCTATGAATTTTAATAATTACACTATAAAATCACAAGAAGCTGTACAGCAAGCACAGCTCATTACACAAACGTACGGACATCAACAGATTGAAAATGAACACCTTTTCAAAGCAATTATGGAAGTTGATGACAATGTGTTGCCTTTTTTATTAAAAAAACTCAATGTAAATATTTCTTTGCTAGAACAAATACTAGAAAGTACCTTGCAAAGTTTTTCAAAAGTAACAGGAACTAATATCATGTTATCGCCAAATACAGGAAAAACATTAACAGATGCAAGTATTATTGCCAAAGAAATGAATGACGAATTTGTTTCTACTTCACATTTAATACTTGCCATTTTTAAATCGAATAGTAAAATATCGCAAATTTTAAAAGATCAAGGAGTTACTGAGAAAACGCTAAAAGCTGCCATTCAAGAATTGCGCAAAGGCGAACGTGTTACTTCAGCTACAGCCGAAGAAACCTATAACTCGCTCAACAAATACGCAAACAATTTAAACCAATTGGCAAACGATGGAAAACTCGATCCTGTTATTGGTAGAGATGAAGAAATTCGTAGAGTATTGCAAATTCTTTCTCGTAGAACCAAAAATAATCCAATCTTAGTTGGTGAACCTGGTGTTGGTAAAACCGCTATTGCGGAAGGACTAGCACACAGAATTATTCAAGGCGATGTACCTGAAAATTTAAAAGACAAGCAAATATTTTCACTCGATATGGGCGCATTAATTGCTGGCGCTAAATTTAAAGGAGAATTTGAAGAACGCTTGAAAGCCGTAATAAAAGAAGTAACTTCTGCTGATGGCGATATTGTCCTTTTCATTGATGAAATTCACACACTTGTTGGCGCTGGTGGCGGACAAGGTGCTATGGATGCGGCAAACATATTAAAACCTGCATTGGCACGTGGAGAACTGAGAGCAATTGGAGCAACGACTTTGGACGAATATCAAAAGTATTTTGAGAAAGATAAAGCATTAGAACGTCGTTTTCAAAAAATTATGGTTGCGGAACCTGATACGGAAAGTGCAATTTCTATTTTGAGAGGAATTAAAGAAAAATATGAAACACACCATAAAGTTCGTATCAAAGATGAAGCAATTATTGCCGCTGTAGAACTTTCGCAACGATATATTACGAATCGATTTTTACCAGATAAAGCCATCGATTTAATTGACGAAGCAGCTTCAAAGTTACGTATGGAAATCAATTCAAAACCAGAAGAATTAGATGTTTTAGACAGACGTATCATGCAATTGGAAATTGAAATTGAAGCCATTAAACGTGAAAATGATGAAGTAAAACTCAAATCGCTTAATTCAGAGTTGGCAAACATCAAAGAAGAACGCAATGAAATTTTCGCCAAATGGCAATCTGAAAAAGATGTAGTAGATAAAGTACAAGCTACAAAAGAGGCAATTGAGAACTATCGCGCGGAAGCGGAACGTGCCGAACGTGAAGGAAACTACGGAAAAGTAGCCGAATTGCGTTATGGAAAAATTAAAGAAGCACAAGGAAATTTAGATGCTTTACAGCTAGAATTGGAAGCGCAAGAAGAAAATGCGTTGATAAAAGAAGAAGTTACCAATGAAGATATTGCGGAAGTTGTGGCAAAATGGACAGGAATTCCTGTGACAAAAATGTTGCAAAGCGAACGTGAAAAGTTACTAGAACTCGAAAATGAATTGCACAAACGCGTCGTAGGACAACAAGAAGCTATTGTTGCTGTTTCGGATGCTGTTCGTAGAAGTCGTGCTGGATTACAAGATGCAAATCGACCAATTGGTTCGTTCCTTTTCTTAGGAATGACAGGTGTCGGAAAAACCGAATTGGCAAAAGCACTTGCCTCCTATTTGTTTGACGACGAAAACGCCATGACGCGAATTGATATGAGCGAATACCAAGAATCGCATTCGGTGAGTAGATTGGTTGGTGCGCCTCCAGGATATGTAGGGTATGATGAAGGTGGACAATTGACAGAAGCCGTACGACGCAGACCATATTCAGTTGTTTTATTAGATGAAATTGAAAAAGCACATCCAGATACGTTCAATATTTTATTACAAGTATTAGATGAAGGTCGTTTGACAGATAATAAAGGAAGAGTTGCCGATTTTAAAAACGCAATCATTATTATGACTTCTAACATGGGAAGTCATATTATAGAGGACAAATTCAAAGCAATAAAAGATGTCTACAGCGCTACAGAAGCTGCAAAAGTTGAAGTATTAGGCTTGTTGAAGAAAACGGTGCGACCAGAATTTTTGAATCGTATTGATGATATGGTAATGTTTACGCCACTATCACAAAGCAACATTAAGGAAATTGTTCGATTGCAAATTAAGAAAGTGATTAAAGTGCTTGAAAAACAACAAATTACTTTAGATGCGACCGAAGAAGCCATTCAATATTTGGCGCAACAAGGATTTGATCCACAATTCGGTGCAAGACCAGTAAAGCGTGTCATTCAGCGAAAAGTATTAAATGAACTTTCCAAAGAAATATTAAGCGGAAAAGTAACGGCAGATAGTATTATTTTGTTAGATGAATTTAATGATGAACTCGTTTTTCGAAATCAGACTGATTTGATTGAAAAGTAATCTAACATAAAAATAATAAGCAATAAGAAAGAGCAGTTTGTATAAAGCTGCTCTTTCTATTTACTAACAAAAGATAGGAAATGATTTCATATCTCTTGAACTACAAGATTCATTACTAAAACGCTGTTGGAAAGGCTTTATTTTACTGGGAAAAGTTAAAGTTTTGCGAATTTACTCGCAACGAAATAAAACTTAAAATAGTATACAAACAGTGCTGATCTTACTGAACTAGAATAAAGATGATTAAGTGGAATAAAAATATATGTATATTTAGATTCAGATTTTAAGCATTAAAAATATTCTAGACTTAAAAAGTTTAACAACAAACAAATGAAGTTTAAAATTTCTCATAAAATCATTTTTTTTCTGCTAGTATTCATACTATTTAATAGCTGTATGAATACCTATGAGCCAAAAAGCAAGCAACAATTAGCGGAAGCATTTGAAGCAAACTTCGGTTTCAAACCTCCAAAATCTATCAAAGAAATAAAATTCCAGCAAAGAGAAATATATGATACTACTATTATATGGCTGGCTTTTACAAATGATTTAATTGTCTTGGAAAAAATTCTAAGAAAAGATGAATCATTACAAGTAATGACAAAGAAAACTCCAATATTTCATTACACTATTGAAAATATAAAAGAAACGTATAATATTCCAAAATGGTTTAAATTTCCTAGT
>NZ_JBGCDL010000027.1:0-3462 GCF_045105435.1 Kordia sp.
CCAAAAACAAAGCTAATTCCTGTAATTGGAATATTTTTTGAAACCGCAATGGTTTCCAACTGCTGTATGTAATTTGTCAATACAGTTAACTCAAAATGGACGGCTTTGTCTTTAAAAGCAGTAGTTGCTTTTCCAATTTTAGTGAGTCGAGTTGTATGATCATTTTTAAATAGTGTGGCTGCTTTTGCTGCCGAAATAATCTTCTCGGGCGTTTCTAACGCTGCATTTAGCTGCGCTTCTTCTGCTTGCTGATTTGTTTCACAACTTAGGAACAATGGAATACACACAAGTCCTAAAGAAACAAATGCAATCATTTTTTTCTTCATGGTTATAGTTTTACGATGTTAATTGAATTGGTATGAATAAGATTCCGTTTTTCAACGGAATTAATTCAACATACAGTGATGTGTTCGCCTTAACAGGCTTCTCATAACTGTGTTTCATTAAAAGTCGCGACTTACTATGTAATTACAGTTTCAAATGTAAGAAAAACACGCAAACGTTTTCGTGAAGTTGTATGAATGTCATTTTTTTATGTGTAACTGTCACATTTCCGTCAAGTATATAAAAAAACCGACAACAAAAGTTATCGGTTCAAAAACAAAAAAATATTTTATCAATATTAGCCTCTTGGCGGCGGTGGAGAAAGATGACCTAAATTAAAAGCCAAACTTCCATCAACCTCTTCTTCATCATTCTTAGCAAAGAAATCTTCTTGAGATAAGCGCTGTAAAGACTTGCCTTTCACATTCACAATCGTTTGTTGTTGTGTGCTTGCCGCTAAAAACACAGTTTGCGCATTTGATTTTAATTCTAAACTTGAATCGTTGTTATACACGCCAAAGAATACATCAATTCCTGTAATTGCTAATTTATATTTGTCAGATTTTTTCTTTAGATAATTAAAATAGCCTTTAAATTCATCCAACGAATACCAAACTGCTTTTGTGTAATAGTCTTTGGTTACTTTCTTGGCAAACGGCTGAATGTACTGTGTTTGATAGTTGTTAAACATGACAACCGCTTCATTAAATGATAGATATCCGTTTTCAGATAAGACTAAGTTTTCATCATTTTGAGAGTTGTTTTGTAGTTTTAAAGATGGATCAACATGTTTGAAAGTTAAGAATTGTCCATTTTCAATGGTAAACGATTCTTGGTAATCCAAATCCGCATTTCGTGTGGAAGGCATTAAAAATGCTGTTCTTTTTCCATTCGCGTCCACACCAAATACAAAACTTGCGCCTGTAATTGGAATGTTTCTAGACGCTAAGTTTTCCAAACGATTGATATACGTTTCCAAAGTCGCCAAGTCAAAATGAATGGCTTTGTCTTTAAAACGTGTGTTTTCTTTTCCAATTTGTGACAAACGTGTTTGCTGATCATTGTTAAATAATGTCGCAGCTTGTGCATTGGAAATAATTTTTTCTGGCGTTTCTAAAGCAACATCCAATTGTTCTTCTGCTGCTTGATTGTTAGATTCACAACTTAGGAAAAATGTAGCACATACAAGTCCCAAAGAAGCAAATGAGATCATTTTTTTCTTCATGAGTATTCAAAGTGTTTAATTCGTTAATTTGAAAAAACGCGTTTTCTGTATGTAATTACATTATAAATGTAGGAAAAGTAATTGAGTAAATGAAAATAAATGTATAAGCGTTATTTTTTTGCTGTGAGCGTTAAATTTTTGGGTGAATTAGCTTGTTAGAATGTACTTTTCAAAAAATAGACTGTCTGAAAAGTCATAATTTCGTCAAACCGAACTTGATTCGGTTTCTCATAACAGTTGAAAATTAACTTAATGAGATTCTGGATCAAGTCCAGAATGACGACTTTTGAAACTTTTTAGACAGCCTATTATATATTTAAAAAAATGAAGTTAGATTTTATTTTGTGAATCAAATCAGCAAATTAGACTTTGAAATAATTCATAATTCAACATTTAGCATTCATAATTCTGAATTCATTTAATGCGCATCTTTCTTCAATAATTGAGGAAACTTCTTTTGAAAACGCTTTAATCTCGGAACCGAAACACCTTTTATGTATGGATTGTTCGGATTTCTAAGTTCGTAATCCTGGTGATAGTCTTCTGCATCGTAAAAAGCAGTATATTTTGCTATTTCAGTAGTAATTGTTCCGCTGAATACTTGCTCTTTTTTTAATTGAGCGATGTACGTATCTACCGTTTTCTTTTCGCTATCATTTTTGTAAAATATAGCCGAACGGTATTGTCTTCCTGCATCTGGACCTTGTCTGTTTAGCGTTGTAGGATCGTGCGAAACAAAAAATACTTTTACCAATGTTTCGTATGAAACTACTTTTGGATCGTAATATACTTTTACAGCTTCCGCATGATCTGTACGCCCAGCACTTACCAATTGATAGTTGGCAGTTTCGGCTTTTCCGCCAGCATACCCAGAAACCACTTCTTTGACACCTTTTACACTTTCAAAAATAGCTTCCACACACCAAAAACAACCACTTGCAAAATAGGCAGTTTCGTATTTGCTTAATTGTTCTTCTGTAAATTGACTTTTCTTTACCGAATGTGTATTGGAGTTACAACTCAACGTAAAGAATGCAATAGCGATTAAGGATATATAAATAGATTTCATAGCAATTAAATTATTTTTTGTTCAGTCGTACACAATTTTAAAACTTACGTTTCAATATGAATTAACTGATTTTTTTTCTTTTTTTTAACATTGCAAAGATACGAATTGATTTTTAGATTAAAATCTCGTAGAAATAAGAAAACGATTGCCTTTCCGAAGAAAAACAATCGTTCACACAATTTTAATTAACTAACTGGTTTTTTGATTGATGCAGTTTGTTATTGTTGAGATACTAATTTTTTTGTGACAAAAAAGCCAGTAAATAAAGCCGTTCCGCCAACTAAGAAAATGGTTCCTGGATAGGCTACTTCTTCTGGTACTAATAATTGTGTATGTAACAGATATCCAACAAAAATTCCCAATCCAATGCCCATCATTAAAATGGCAAAATTGATAACCAATACTTTCCACGTTGGTGTTAATGATTTTTTGGTGTTGAAAAATATGGTAGCTTCCGTGCCTTTTTCAATCAATGCTAATCGTTCCTTGTCTCTTGACGAAATATACAAATAGTAGATTCCGAAAATAACGCCGAACATTGCAGGTACTATAATTACTTCTGATCCCATCATAATTTATTTTTTAAAGTTTAGTTTTTATGTATTTGCCCATTATGACGAACGGTTTTTTGTTTTGGTTACAGAAAATTCACTTTTTTTTATTTGAAAGCTTTTGAGATGTTAAATTTTAAGTGTTGAATGTTGAATTATTTCAAAGCATATTCAATAATTCTAAAGACTAACTCAGAAAACCGATCACAAATTCGTGAAAATTCAAACAAAAGAGTAATCCAAAAAACCATTCGAGAATTCGTGAAACAAAAAAATCTAAATAATTTAGTTGA
>NZ_JBGCDL010000028.1:0-2915 GCF_045105435.1 Kordia sp.
TTACATGAAATCGTACTCACCGTATGACAATGTAGAAGCAAAAGCATATACAAACATGTTAGTGACAACTGGTTTGCACGATTCGCAAGTACAATATTGGGAACCTGCAAAATGGGTTGCAAAGCTTAGAGAAATGAAAACGGACGACCATAAATTACTACTTCATACAAATATGGATGCGGGACACGGAGGCGCATCTGGACGCTTTGAAGCACTAAAAGAAGTAGCCGAAGAATACGCGTTTTTACTAGACTTAGAAAATATAAAGGAGTAATTCAAAAATTTAACTTAAATTTGCAAGGTTTTGCTTATTTTCAAAACTTAATTAAAATAAAACCCTGTACCAACTTAATAGTTTTTATGGAACAACAAATTCATGCTTTTGATAACGTACTCGAACTTATCGGAAATACCCCTTTAGTAAGATTAAATCATATCACAAAAAATATAAAAGGAAATTTCTATGCAAAAGTTGAGGCGTTCAATCCAGGACATTCAACAAAAGATAGAATCGCTTTATATATTATTGAAGAGGCAGAAAGGAAAGGTATTCTAAAGCCAGGAGATACTATTATAGAAACGACGTCAGGAAATACAGGATTTAGTATTGCAATGGTAAGTATCATTAAAGGATATGAATGTATTTTGGCGGTAAGTTCTAAATCTTCTAAAGATAAAATAGACATGTTGCGTTCTATGGGCGCAAAAGTATACGTATGTCCTGCACATGTAAGTGCAGATGATCCACGTTCATACTATCAAGTAGCAAAGCGTATTCACGAAGAAACAAAAGGCTCTGTGTACATCAACCAATATTTTAATGAATTAAATATTGATGCGCATTACAACAGTACAGGTCCAGAAATTTGGAAACAAACCAACGGAAACATTACACACTTTGTAGCCTGTAGTGGAACTGGAGGAACCATCTCTGGAACTGCAAAATACTTAAAAGAGCAAAATCCAAACATCAGAGTTTTAGGTGTTGATGCGTATGGTTCTGTATTAAAAAAATACCATGAAACGAGAGAGTTTGATGCGAATGAAATTTATCCGTATAGAATAGAAGGATTGGGTAAAAACTTAATTCCAACGGCAACTGATTTCGACGTGATCGATAAATTCATCAAAGTAAAAGATGAAGAAAGTGCACACAAAGCACGTGAAATTTCAAAAACAGAAGGTTTATTTGTAGGATATACAAGTGGTGCAGCAATGCAAGCTATTGAACAATTGGCAGAAGAAGGTGAATTTGACGAAAATAGCAATGTAATTGTCATCTTTCCAGATCACGGCTCAAGATACATGAGTAAAGTATATAGTGACGATTGGATGAGTTCACAAGGATTCTTTGACAGTAAAAATTTAGAAGAAGCACAAAAAATAGAATACATCAAATAAGAAGAAACTACTACAGTTTAACATATTCAAAAGCAGCATACTAACAATTATGCTGCTTTTTTTTTATATCTATCAGAATATCTCAAAGAAATTCGCAAAAACATAGCAATTCAACATAAAAGGATAATTATTATGATTGACACGTAAAAATAATTATTTTTGCCGTTGAAGTTTTCAAAAAAACTTCATACATTACAAAAACCCGAATTGATACATAAAGAAAAACTGAGATAGGATGAAGGATTTATTTGCTAAAATATACAAGGATAAAGGGCCATTAGGAAAATGGGCGTCACAAGCAGAAGGATATTTTGTTTTTCCGAAACTAGAAGGAGAAATTTCCAACCGAATGAAATTTCAAGGAAAAGATGTAATTACATGGAGTATCAATGATTACTTAGGTTTAGCAAACAACCCAGAAGTACGTAAAGTAGATGCAGAAGCTGCTGCTGCGTACGGATCTGCCTATCCAATGGGCGCACGTATGATGTCTGGTCACACAAACTTACACGAGCAACTGCAAAATGAATTGGCTGAATTTGTTGGGAAAGAAGCAACATACTTGCTAAACTTCGGATATCAAGGAATGGTTTCTACAGTGGATGCATTAGTTTCTAAAGATGATATCATTGTATACGATGTTGATTCTCACGCATGTATTATTGACGGTGTACGTTTACACATGGGAAAACGTTTTACCTTTAAGCACAATGATATGGAGAGCTTAGAGAAAAACTTAGAACGAGCTACCAAAATGGCAGAACAAACTGGCGGAGGAATTTTAGTGATTTCTGAAGGCGTTTTTGGAATGCGTGGTGAGCAAGGAAAACTAAAAGAAATTGTAGCACTCAAGAAAAAATACAACTTCCGTTTATTTGTTGATGATGCACATGGTTTTGGAACGCTTGGCGCGACTGGTGCTGGAGCAGGACAGGAGCAAGGCGTACAAGACGATATTGACGTGTACTTTGCAACCTTTGCAAAATCGATGGCAAGTACAGGTGCATTTATTGCAGCAGACAAAGAAATTATTGATTACTTAAAATACAACTTGCGTTCGCAAATGTTCGCAAAATCATTGCAAATGCAATTGGTAGTTGGCGCGTTAAAACGTTTAGACATGTTACGCACAATGCCAGAACTAAAACAAAACCTTTGGAAAATCGTTAATGCGTTACAAAGCGGATTAAAAGAAAGAGGTTTTGACATTGGAAACACACAAAGTTGTGTAACGCCAGTCTATCTAAAAGGAAGTATTCCGGAAGCAATGGCGTTGGTAAAAGACTTGCGTGAAAACCACGGAATCTTCTGTTCAATTGTAGTGTATCCAGTAATTCCAAAAGGATTGATACTTTTACGTATGATTCCGACTGCATCACATACTTTAGAAGACGTAGAACAAACATTACTAGCTTTCTCTGCAATTCGTACCCGTTTAGAAGACGGAACATACAAACGCGTCTCTGCGAAGATTATGGAGATGATGGGTGAGTAAGTTTACTTGAAAAATATAT
>NZ_JBGCDL010000029.1:0-15368 GCF_045105435.1 Kordia sp.
TCACGAATTGTTTCTTGTCCGCCCAAAATAGCAACCAATCTATCCAAACCAAAAGCCAATCCACCATGTGGCGGCGCTCCATATTGGAAAGCGTCCATTAAGAACCCAAATTGTGCTTTTGCTTCTTCTTCGGTAAATCCTAAATGCTTAAACATGGTTGCTTGCATTTCTTTGTCGTGAATACGAATAGATCCACCACCAATTTCATTTCCGTTCAAGACTAAATCGTACGCATTTGCTTTTACATCGCCAGGATTTGTGTCTAGCAACTCCAATTGTCCGGGTTTTGGAGACGTAAATGGATGGTGCATTGCGTGGTAATGTCCTGTTTCTTCATCAAGTTCTAATAAAGGGAAATCAATTACCCAAAGTGGTGCAAATTCCTCAGGATTACGCAAGTTTAAGCGTTCTGCTAGTTCCATACGTAATGCACTTAATTGCGCACGCACTTTGTTTGTATTACCAGATAATACACAGATTAGATCACCTGGTTTTGCGCCAGTTGCTGCTGCCCATTTTGCCAAATCTTCTTGGTCGTAGAATTTATCTACAGATGATTTAAATGTTCCGTCTTCATTATATTTTACATACACCATTCCTAGTGCGCCAACTTGTGGACGTCTTACCCAATCAACCAATTTGTCGATTTCTTTTCTAGTATAACTTGCTCCACCTGGAACTGCAATTCCGACAACTAATTCTGCTGAGTTGAATACGTTGAATTCTTTGTGTTGTGCAACTTCGTTTAACTCGCCGAATTCCATTCCAAAACGAATATCTGGTTTGTCATTCCCGTAGGTTTTCATTGCGTGATCAAAGGTCATTCTTGGGAATTTTTCAACATCAATTCCTTTTATTTCTTTTAGTAAGTGACGCGTTAATCCTTCAAATATATTTAAGATATCTTCTTGCTCTACAAACGCCATTTCGCAGTCAATTTGTGTAAACTCTGGCTGTCTGTCGGCACGTAAATCTTCATCGCGGAAACATTTTACAATTTGGAAATATTTGTCCATTCCGCCAACCATCAATAGTTGCTTGAAGGTTTGTGGCGATTGTGGTAAGGCGTAAAATTGACCTTCATTCATGCGCGATGGCACTACAAAATCGCGCGCACCTTCTGGTGTAGATTTGATTAAATACGGTGTTTCAACTTCTATAAATTCTTGATCGGATAAATACTTACGCACTTCCATTGCTACTTTATGACGAAACATCAAACTATTTTTCACAGGATTTCGACGAATGTCTAAGTAGCGATATTTCATTCGGATATCTTCTCCACCATCGGTTTCATCTTCAATTGTAAAAGGTGGTAAAAGTGAAGCATTTAAAACCGTTAATTCGGTTACTAAAATTTCAATATCACCTGTAGGCATTTTTGAATTTTTAGCTTCACGTTCAATCACGTTTCCTTTGACTTGCACTACAAATTCGCGACCAAGAGATTTTGCTTTTTCAAAAACGGCTGTTGGTGTGCGTTCTTCATCAAAGATTAATTGTGTGATTCCGTAACGATCGCGAAGATCTACCCAAATCATAAATCCTTTATCTCTAGACTTTTGAACCCAACCTGCTAAGGTGACTTCTTGTGTAATGTGTGATGCTCTTAGTTCACCACAACTATGTGATCTGTACATGTGTATGCGATTTTAAAAGCGCAAATTTAATGGTTTTTGGTGGATGATGTGTGTTGGAATTGAAATATTTTGGTGGAAGAAGTTGAATTTGAAGTCGAAACAGAAACAAAAAAACGCCTCACAACATTCTGCAAAGCGTTTTTATAATAAAGGTTAAGTTGTATTAGTTGAAAACAGTTTCTAAAGGTTGATTTATTTGACCTCTACGTTTTGCCATTTCTTGACTTTCTTTCGCAGCAATTACATATAAGTTGAAATCGTAGTTTTCCAATTCAGGCGTAGCTACGTTTCCTTGTACTTTGTATACCGGAATTAAGAAACGTTGCAAATCGGACGGACTTGCCGCATAATATCCCAAACTTACATCTGTGATTTCTCCTGAACTTTTTCCTTGTTCTTTGATAATTGCAAATCGGATGTTGTCAAACACTTGTTGTACTGCTTCTTCGGGTGAAATTACTTCCGCTTTTCCTGCTTGTTTTGGCGTTCTGTTAAAGTGCACAAATTGTACTAATTGATCGTTGTTTACAAACGAAATTTGTGTTTTTGCTCCCGAACCAAATATTGGTAAGCCTTCCAGTTGGTGTGTAAAGTTTACATTGACACTTGTTGGAATTGCTTCTGGGTTTCCGTCTTTTGGCGATTCACTCGTTGCTGTAAATGAGTTGGAAACGGAATGCACTTTCATGGTGCGTGTATCAATTTTTAATTGTTCTAATAGTTTTTGTGCACTGCGAATCGCTTCTTTTTCAGAAGGTAAGTTTTTAGCTAATTCTTTGTTTTCACTATATGCGTTTTCGCGATCTGTCCACCAAAAAGAGTCGCTACCAGTATATATTTCAAGCGCTTCTTTTTCGTTTCTGATGATGAGTTGATCGCCCAAATCTCTGAGTTCTCCTTCCGTTTTAAACTGCGAGCGTAAAAACGCAGTACGTTCTGCAATGTAACCTGCGTATTCTTTGTTTTTGCTTGAAGCAGTATCGAAGTGAAATGTTTTATACATTGGTACATGACCAACATTTTCTGGTAATTTTGTATTGAATTTGAATAATGAATCGTTCATTTTTTACTTTTTTTTGATGATTGAATGTTAACAGCTTCCTTTTGCATAGGCTAATAGCGTAGGATTATCTGGATCGGCATTTACAATCCCTTTTCCATGCCAGTGATCGCTAAAAGTGCTTATGCTTCCTTCATTTGCACGTAAATACGCCCATTCTGTTGCCGCAGGTTCTGTTTCTACACAGGCTTTAATCCATGCTTCTCTAACGGTCCAAGAATCATTTAAACGTTTGGCAAATTTTTCTCCACGATCACTTCGATCATAACAGATAGTTGCAAACCCAAGAATAAAGTGCAATCCTTTAAAAACGCCCCATCCCCAACGATCAAAAACATCGTTATAATCTAATGCATTACAGCCGTCAAAAACAATCCATTCCAAGTCTTTGTCACCAAGTTCCATTTCTGTGTTTTGCGCTTTTCCGTTGTCAACGTCATTTCTTCCAAAAAGTAAATAATTTCTTGATCCATGACCTGAGAAAAAAGCGATGTCTACATTATCTGCATATATGGTATCCGTTCCAGAGGTAGGATTTCCTTTTCCAGATTTTTCAAAATCTTGATCCCAAGCAAAGTTGTCTCCAAAGTCAAATTGTTTTACTCCTTGTAAAGTATCACTAAAACCTTTGGCGTTTCTGCCATTGTTTCTAAGATCGGAGGCATTACCATTGTACTGATTTACCCATTCAATTCCAATTGATCCCATAAATAGTAGTTTTATTTTTTAATTTAGTTTTTTCAAAACTAAATTGTATTTATTGGAATTACAGCCATGTTAACCCTAATTAGAAATAGGTGTTTTTCCCCTTTTTTGACGTAGGAGAGATTTGTGGGTTTGTTTTTAATGATTTGGTAATCAGTATTTTGAATAATCAATGTTAAGTTAATGTTACGTAAATGTTGTTTTAGAGTAAGAAAAATGTTAAGTTTGTAATATAATCATTAAGAGAATCCTCAAGTTTTAAAATATATATAGATATGAAAAAGTTACTTTTAATAGCAGTTTTCCTAGTTTCAGGAGTTACTGCATTCGCACAAAATAATGACAAACCTACTTTAGAGAAAAAAGGAGATTTGATTGAAGCTACGTATTTCCACGAAAATGGAATTGTAGCACAAACAGGATTTTTTACTTTAGAAGGAAAGTTGCAAGGAGAATGGAAATCTTTTGATACGAACGGAAAGAAAACTGCCGTCGGAAATTATGAGAAAGGACAAAAAGTTGGAAAGTGGTTTTTTTGGAATACCAACGAATTAAGTGAAGTAGATTATTCTAAGAGTAAAATTAAAGATGTAAATACTTGGAAACAATCTAACTCAGTAGTGAAAAACAAGTAAGTTTATATAACGATCAAAAAAAATCCCGAAGTCTAATTTAGATTTCGGGATTTTTTTGTGCCTATAATTTGTTATACCGTTTGAATTGGTAAATCTATTTCATTGATGTCTTCATCTTCATCATTTGTGTTCTTTATTTTATGCATTCCATAATCAACAGGACGTTTGTCTTTGAACGCCCAAAATTTGAACTTCGTGATGAGATAGAATAGTATTGGAACAATGATTAGTGTTAAGAACGTAGCAATGATTAATCCGTAAATTACTGTCCATGCTAATGGTCCCCAAAATATTACGTTGTCTCCACCAATATATATTTTTGGATCAAATTCACTAAATAACGAAAAGAAGTCAATATTAAAACCAATTGCCAACGGAATTAACCCTAATACAGTTGTAATTGCCGTTAGTAATACTGGACGCAAACGCGCTTTTCCTGCTTTTACTATGGCTTCAAATACTTGTGGCATTGGTAAATAGCGTTCTTCCGGAATTTTTAATTCGTGTTTCTTCCGATCAATGAGTAATTGTGTATAATCGAGTAATACTACACCATTGTTTACCACAATTCCCGCAAGGGAGATAATTCCCATCATGGTCATCATGATAACGAATGATGCACCTGTAATTAATAACCCACCAAAAACACCAATCAAACTTAAGAAAATAGCAATCATAATGATTGTAGGTTTTGAGATGGAGCTAAATTGGAAGATTAAAATCAACATAATTAATCCTAAACCTGCAAAGAATGCACTCATTAAGAATATCATTTGTTTTTTTTGTTCTTCAATTTGCCCTGTATAATCAACTTTGATATTTTCAGGTTTGAATTCTTCTCCAATTTCTGCTTTGATTTGATCAACAATGGCTGCTGCATCCGTATATCCTGGCGCTAATCCTGAATATACAGTTACCACACGTTTGTAATCGTTGTGTTTTATGGCGCTAAATCCCGATGTGTTTCGCTGATTTGTAACGGCTGAAACTGGAATTTGTTTCAATTGTCCAGTTTGCGTTCTGAAAATCATTTTTTGGTTGAACAACGAACTTTTATTGTAGCGATTGTCTTCATTGAAACGCAAATAGATATCGTAATCTTCGCCATCTTCTTTGTAAACGGCTGCTTTTACACCAAATAACGAGTTACGTAATTGTTGTCCAACTTGTCCTGCCGAAACACCTAATTCACCTGCTTTTTGTCGGTCAACTACAACTTGCATTGCAGGTTTTCCTTTATTTACGTCAATTTTTAATTCTTCAATTCCTGCAATATTTTTTTCATTGATTAGATCGCGCATTTTTCCTGCTTCCTCAATTAATTGCGTATAATTGTCACCTTCTAGTTCAATATTAATAGGATATCCAACTGGCGGACCAACGACATCTTTTTCTACAGAAATGGCAACTCCAGGATAAATTCCTTTTAAGGTGTCTGTGACTCTTTTTCGTAAATCTTCACTGTCTTTTCCTCTACGGAATTTGTATTCGCGCATAGACGCAGTAATTTTTCCTTTGTGTGGCATTTCGGCAGCCGAACCACCATCGGTTTGTGGATTTCCAGCACCTTCACCAACTTGAGATACGGCAGCTTCTACTAAGAAATTATTTTGGCCATCCATGAAGTTTTTATCATTTAAGACACCAAATACGCGTTGTTCAATTTCTTTTGTGATTTTATTTGTTTCCTCGATAGCTGTTCCTTGCGGATATTCTACATAGACAATAATTTGATTTGGTTTATTATCTGGAAAAAATTCTACTTTGGTACGTTTGCTTCCAATTGAAGCTCCAAAGAATGCAAAGGTAACTAGTAATAAAATACCTGTTCCTAATGAAAGCACATATGGTCTCCATCTATTTAAAGCAAAACGTAAGAAACGTTCGTACGCTCTTTCAAGCGCTGCCAATATTTTTGTTTGGAAATAACGCGCCATTGGTTTGAGTACATATTTGTATACCCAAAACATAATTGCAATGAAAATGAATAGTGTTCCAAGTCCTACTGCGCTACCACCAATTACAAAGCAAATAACTCCTAAGATGACCAATACGGCACTTAAAAATAGCAATTGCTTTATTTTGAGTTTGCGTTCTCCAACTGCCATAAATTGCGACACCATCATTGAGTTGATCAATATTGCTACAAATAGTGACGAACCTAATACGACCGATAGTGTAATAGGGAAGTAAATCATAAATTGTCCCATAACGCCTGGCCACATTCCTAAAGGAACAAAGGCAGCAACAGTTGTTAAGGTAGAAATGATAATTGGGAATGCAATTTCGCCAATTCCTTTTTTGGCAGCTTCTATGCGCGACATGCCTTCTTCTTCCATTAATCGGTATACATTTTCTACGACTACAATTCCGTTATCTACCAACATTCCAAGTCCCATGATGAGCGCAAATAGAATCATCGTGTTCATGGTGTATCCTAATAAGTTTAGAATCATAAACGACATAAACATGGACATCGGAATTGCCAATCCTACGAATAAGGCATTTCTAAACCCAAGGAAGAACATTAAAACGAAAACTACTAAAATGATTCCGAAAATGATGTTGTTTACCAAGTCATTTACTTGGTTGATGGTTTTTTGCGATTGATCATTTGTGATAGAAACATCTAAGTCCGTATGTTCTTTTTTGAAATCAGTAATGATGGTATTTATCTTTTCCGCCGCAGCGACCATATTTTTACCTGCACGCTTTTTAACGTTTAGCATCACAACACTTTCTCCAGATTTTCGTGCATAGGTTGTTTTGTCTTCTTCTTTGAAACGAACCGTAGCAATATCACGTAAGTATACAGGTCCGTCAATTGATTTTACTACAAAGTCTTCGAGTTCTTTTGGTTTATCAATTTCTCCAATAAGACGAATGGTACGTCTTTGTCCTGATGAGATTAAGTTACCTGCGGAAATGGTTACGTTTCCATTGGCAATTGTACTTCTGATATCTTCAAAGTTCACTTTTGCTGCCATCATTTTATAAACGTCCACAGCAACTTCAACTTCTTTTTCTTGTGCACCGCGAATGTCTACTTGTTTTATTTGATCTAAATCTTCAATTTCATCTTCCAAATCCTCAGCATATTCTTTCAATTTTTCTATGCGATAATCACCAATAATATTGATGTTAAGAATTGGAACTTCCTCAGAGAGATTCAAATCGAATATATTTGGCTCTACTTTAGCGCCGTTAAACGTTGGCCAATCTTCACTACCTTTTTCCGTATCAACTTTGTCTTTTATCTTTGTTTTGGCAGCTTCAACCGTAATTCCTTCATCAAATTCCACCACAATAATTCCGTAATCTTCTTGTGAAGTAGAAGTTACTTCGACGACATTACTGATGTTTTTGATTTGATCTTCAAGCGGATCTACAATCAGTTTTTCAATATCTTCGGCAGTATTTCCAGGATATATGGTACTGATGTAAATTTTCGTTTCTTTAATTTCTGGGAAATCTTCTCGTGGCATGCTAAAATATGCAGAAAGCCCAAGTACTAAGAGCAATCCCATGATGACATAGATAATGGTTGGATTGTCTATTGCCCAAGAGGATATTTTAAACTCCTTATTGATTTTTTTATCAGACATTGGTTGGTCGTATTATTTTTTTATAATCGTTATTTCTTGTCCATCATTTACACTACGTGCACCATCGTCTACAATGGCATCTCCATTTACTAATCCATCAAGGACTTCAATAAAATCACCTTGTGTTTTTCCAGTAGTAATTAATGCTCTTTTTGCTTTGGCAGTATTTCCTACGAGTGAATCGGCAACATATACATATTGCTCACCTTTTGCATTTTCTGAAATGACACTTTGTGGAATTAAGATGGCTTTCGGATTTGTATAATCGTTAATCTTAAGCTTTGCTGTTAAGTTAGGTTTGATGTTTCCGTCTTCATTTTTCACTCCAATTTCTACTTTGAATGTACGGTTGTTAGGATCAATGAAATCTGAAGCTTGACGTATTTTTGCATTCACACTTTCTCCTAATACTGGGAAATATACTTCTACATCTTTTCCTTTTGTTACAGTGGTTAGGTATTTTTCAGGAATTACAGCTTCAATATACATGTCGCGTAAGTTGACAATACGAATTATTGGCGATAGTCCTGCGCCTACGACCGAACCTTGCTCGGTAATTACATCATCAACAACACCTGAAAATGGCGCTCTAATGGCAGTTTTGCTTAATTGAACTTTGAATTGATCTACGGCTTTTTGTTGTGCTTCATACGCAGATTTTGCTTGTAGGAACTGAATTTCTGAACCAATTTTTTGATCCCACAATCTCTTTTGACGTTCGTAGGTTGTTTTTGCTAAGTCTGCTTGAATTTGCAATTGTGCTACTTGCTGACTCATTCCGCCATCATCGACTCTTGCTAAAATTTGTCCTTTGCTTACGCGTTGTCCTTCTTTGACAAAGACTTGTTTTAGAATTCCGCTCATTTCTGGCGTGATTACAATATTTTTCTTCGTGTCTACACTTCCTTGTAATTCTAAATAGTGATTGAAAATGCTATCTTTTGCAGAAAATAAGGTAATATATGTTTTCTTTTTTGTGGGATTGATTTCTTCTAAAGCATCCGAAAGTTTTTTAATTTTTTCATCAAGCTCCGTTTTATCTTTCTTTAATGCATCTCTTTTTTCGGTAAGCGCGTCTACATTCTTTTCAGAGATTAATGTGTCTACATCTTTCTCGGTTCCACCACCACAAGAAACTAATACTAGCACTATTGGGAGAAGAAGTATATTTATTTTTTTCATTATGATTTATTTTTTATAATTGTCAGTTTTTAGTTTAGAAGTTTATGAGTTTAGTTGTGACTTGTATAACGTTCTCTATTAAGAATTTTTCAAATGAGAATTGTTTCATAAACTCTTAAATTTATTAAACCATTAAACTAATTAATTCGTTTGATTTAAAATAGTTTCTAATTGTGCTTTTGTATTAATAACATCGAGCATGGCTTGTAAATATTCTTGTTGCGCAGCATACAATTGTGTTTGTGCTTGGCGCAATTCAAAACTAGAGCCAACACCTTCAAAGAATTTCACTTGATTTTTCTTTTCAATACGTTCTGAAAGTCTCAAATTTTTCTTCGCAGTTTCGTATTCTTCTATCGATAATTGATAATCACTTTTTGCAGAAGCTACTTGTAGTTTTATTTGCTGTTCTACTTCTGTTAAATCGTCTTCTGCTTTTTCAAGATTAATTTGTGCACGTTGTGTAGCGGCTCTTCTTTGAAAGGAACTAAATATTGGAATGTTTAAACTGACACCAAATGCAGCAGATCCAAACCATTGTTGTTGTCTTTGAAAAAAGTCGAAAGAATTTGCATTTCCGTTATATCCGGCAGTTACAAATCCTGCAAGCGATGGCAATGCTCTGGTTTTTTCTAATTTTAATAATAATTCTTTAGCGCGTGTATCGTTTTGGGCAATTCTGTAATCTACCGTATTTGCAACATTATCTTCTGTAGCCAATAAAGAAGGTGCAATATTTTCAATCGTTAATGCTTGCAATGTATCAGTAAGTGTCGTATCATTATTTAGATCAATTCCTAAAGTGATGTTTAGCATTTTATATGACAAATCTCGCAAACGCTTCACATTTCTTAGATTACTTTCTATACTTGATAGCGTAATTTCCAGTTGTTCTACATCTTCTTCTTCCGTAAGTCCGTTTTCGTAAATTTTTCTGGTTTCGTTTAAGTTTTTCTCAAGTGTTATTTTGTTTCGTTCTAAAATTAAAAGACTTTCTTCTGAAAGTAACACGTTTCCGTAGGCATTAATGACAGCCTTTCTAACTTGTAAATCGGTCTTTTCTTTGGCATTTTGAGAAATTTCTAAAAATACTTTTGCTGATTGCAATCCTACTAAATAGGAACCATCAAAAATCAATTGATTCAAAGTAATATTTGCATTTACCGTTTGTTCCGTTCCAAAAATGGCAGGAAATTGATCGTTTATATTTAATCCTAAATCTTCTCTATCTTGTTCAGATAAAATTGAAGCTGGTAATAATGCTACTTGCTGTTTTATATTGTTTTGATAATTTACCGCTCCGTTAATTTGTGGCAATCCAGTGGCAGTAGTTTCCCATTTTTGCTTTTTGGCAGCTTCAATATCGCGAACCGCATTTTTAGCAGCTCTGTTGTTTTCAAGTGCAAAATTAATGGCTTCATCCAAAGAAAAACGCTTTGGGATCTCTTGATTCTGAGAAAATCCCAGACTCAGAAAACATAAACTAAAGATACATATTAGTTTGTTTCGCATGTTATGATAATTGGTTAGTTGTTATAAATTTTTGTAATGTTTCTAAACCTTTCGGTGTACAAATTCCACGCAAATGATATTCTAAAAATTGATCCATTAATGCATGCATTGGAAACATTTTAGTTGGAAACAATTCATTGTCTTTAATTCCGATAACTCCCGTAAAATAAATTCGAGATACAAATTCTACATCAATATTACCTCTGTACATTCCAGAATTTACACCACGAGTCAAATTGTCTTTGACACAATCTTGCATGACATCAAATTGTTTTTTCTTTAAGGTTGCATAAATTTTTGGATAGTATTTCTGTAATTGATACTGTGGAGATGATTTTTCGTCTTTTAAATGTTCCATGACAAATCGTTTAATTTCATACAATTCTTCAATGGAATTCCTTTCTGCGGCGCAAATCAAGTCAATACCTTCGGTAATTAAGCAAAAAAGCGAACCTGTTACTTCATCGACAAGTGCCGTTTTGTTATTGAAATGTGTGTAAATGGTTTTCTTTGAAATGCCCATTTCATTGGCAATGTCGTCCATGGTTACGCTCTTAAAACCTAAGTTTAAGAACAGTTCGGTTGCCGTTATTTTAATCTTTTCTTTCATAAGTAGACTGTAAAAGTAAGAAGGAAACTTTGGAAACAAAAAAAGTTTCCAAAGTTTTTACAATTATTTAACAATCGATTTTAATTTGCATAAACGGGAAATGTGGTATTTTTGTTAAAAATTACATTCATGGCAAACATTGCTCAATACAGAGAAATATTCATAAAGTATTTAGAAGAAAAAATAGTGCTTAACGAACCTAAAAATTTATACGAACCTATTGTATATATTTTACAGCTTGGCGGAAAACGTTTGCGTCCTGTATTGACATTAATGACAGCTGAAATTTTTGGAACTACTCATAAAAAAGCACTAGATGCTGCTTTGGCCGTTGAGGTTTTTCATAATTTTTCGTTGGTGCATGATGATATTATGGACGAAGCGCCATTGCGAAGAGGAAAAACCACTGTGCATGAAAAATGGGATCTGAATACAGGAATTTTGTCTGGCGATGCGATGCTGATTTTAGCGTATCAATTGTTTGAAAACTATGAAGGCGAAACGTTTAAAGCCTTAGCGGAATTGTTCAGTAAAACTGCCATTGAAGTCTGTGAAGGACAACAATACGACGTTGATTTTGAAGTTAGAAATGATGTTACGATTCCCGAATATTTAAAAATGATCGAATATAAAACGGCGGTTTTAGTTGGTGCAGCCATGAAAATGGGCGCCATTATTGCAAAAACAAGCGCTAAAGATGCAGAAGGCATTTATGATTTTGGTCGTTATTTAGGATTGGCATTTCAGTTACAAGACGATTATTTAGATGCGTATGGCGATCCAAAAACCTTTGGAAAACAAGTTGGTGGCGATATTATTGAGAATAAAAAAACGTATTTATACCTCAAAGCGCTTCAAAATAGTTCGGAAACGAATAAAGAGAAACTAATGCAGTTATTTACGGAAAAGCCTGAAGATGCTACCGAAAAAATTGAAACGGTAAAAACGATTTTCAACGAAGCAAATGTGCCAGAAACCATGAAAAATGCCATTTCAGAATTTACCATGAAAGCTTTTCAAGTATTAGAAACTTTAAACATTAAAGATCAAGAAAAACAGTCGCTTATAGCATTTGGGAAACAGTTGATGAATAGAACAGTTTAGTTTTTACTCTTGGCTTTTAGCTGTTAGGTTTTTGGAAGTTTATTAAAAATATTACCAAACCGTTAACTCGAGTGATTTTCGTAATAAAATGAAGAAAATTGTATCGAGAATAACTTAGAAGTTCATCACAGATCTCGATACCAATTTGTTCTACAAATTTACTCGATCTGACGTTCAGAAAACTTAAAGTATGTTTGTATCAACAAAAAGACAAATCACAGTTAAGTCTAACAGCAAAGCGTTCTAAAAGCGCGATAGCATAGTCTAAAATCTAACAGCGTTAGCGGTCTACATTACAAATCCGTTCCAAACTTCAATCCAATAAAAATAGTACGCGGTTGTGATGGTCCATAAATATAATTTGGATCTCTTTCTACAGTTTGATCAAAATCATCTTGATACGCATTAAAAATATTCTTAACGCCGCCATTAATCTCAAAAACATAGTCATCCGAAATTGTAAAAGTTCTACTTGCATTCAAACCAATTTCAAGTAAATTAGGTGTCTCTTCCAAAACGGTTTCAGAAATAAATCCCGCTACATGCGGCACAAACATTCGTCCTGTATACACACCATTTACATTAAAATCCCATTGTTCATTTGGCGTATAATTAAACATCATATTCCCGTAAATATTTGGCGTACGCGTAATTTTATTGGTCACAATTCCTTCTTCGGGTTCGTATGAATTTTCAAAATAGCTATTCTGAAATGTTCCACCAAGTTGAAATAAAAACTTCGGATTCGGGCTGTATCTCGCTTCTACATTAAAACCATTTACAATTGCATTGTCACCGTTAATTTTTTCTTTAATCTCTAAACCGTCAACTTCACCGCGCGCTTCATACACAAACGGATCGTTAATAGTTGTGTAAAAACCTTCTAAAGTCAAAACAAGCTGATGTTCTTCATGTTGGTGCGAGTATTCTAACGAACCAATAAAACTATGCGACAATTCTTCCTTTAAATCTTCCGCCAAACGCACACGACGTACTTCGCCAGTAATAATTTCCGAATGTACATCTTCCGAGTAAAATTGCGGCGCTCTAAATCCTTGCGAATAGCCAGTTCTAAAGCTAATAGTTTCGGTAATATTATATAAAAGACTCACGCGTGGATTTACAATAAAAAGTGATTCATCATTCAGATTTGAAGTAAATAATTCACCACGTGCGCCTGTTAATATTTTTAAATTATCTAAAATTTTCCAGTCGAGTTGAGTGTAAATTCCAAGTGTATTCGTGTTTTGCGTGATCGGAATAATCAACGGATTTTCGCGACGTTCTTTAATGCGATTAAAACGATGTTCTACGCCAGAAGTCAAATCCATACTTCCACTAAAGAAATTTTCAAACTTTGCCGTATGCTGTACGCCAGCAACTGTGACAAAATCTTTCGTCAATCCAAAACCGTTCAGATCTTGATTGGTTCCATAATAATTGTCGGATCGTGAATTTTGAATATTTCCATAAGTGGAAAACTTCTGTAGATAATCTTCTGAAAAATAATCAAATGTAATACCTGTACCAATCACGTTACTCGTAATTTCTTCAGCAATATTGGCGAAAATGGGCGATTTATCAATGAAATCTCCACCACGACGATATTCGTTAGATGCATTAAATTCCAGTGTTAACTTTCGTCGGAAATCAAATTTATAAAACGATTTCAGTCCGAAATTTAAGTTACGTAACTTCGTCATTTCAGTAAAACCATCATCGTTAGTATCATAACCTTCACGATCGCGATGCATTCCAAAAAAAGTAATTCCTTTATTCAAATCTTCGGATACAAAAGTAGAATTAAACGTCGTCACAGCATCTGTACTTTCACCATCAATCAAGCCAATTTTAGAAGCGACTTGAAACTGATTTTCTATCGGATCTTTTGTAATAATATTGATTGTTCCCGCAATTGCATTCGATCCAAAAATAGCCGATCCGCCACCACGAGTCACTTCAATTTGCTCAATCATATTGGTTGGAATTTGTTCCAAACCGTAAATTCCATTCAGCGAGCCAAAAACAGGGCGACTATTTACTAAAATCTGCGAATAGGCGCCGTCTAAACCATTAATTCGGATTTGAGAAAACCCGCAATTCTGACAATTTACTTCGGTACGCAATCCTGGTTGAAAACTCAAACCTTCAAACAAAGTTGCAGCTTGTACATTTTTTAACGATGCTGCATTTGTAACGGTTACTAAAACGGGCGCTTCTCGTCTGTTTAATGCAGTTCTAGTTGCTGAAACGACCACTTGATCTAAGCCTAAAACATCTTCGTTTAAGTCAAAATTTAATGTCAATGTTTTATCTCTAACTATAATATTTTTCTCAATCGTCTTAAAACCAATAGATTGTACAATTATAGTGTACGTTCCTTGTGAAACCTTAAATGCATAGTTTCCTTTCTCATCTGACATAGTTCCTTTGTTTCCTTTCTTAAAATAGATGTTTACAAAAGGAACAGGACTATTTTTATGTGTTACAATTCCTTTTATTTCAGTGTTTTGAGAGAAACCCATAAAACAAATTAGGAGGAAAATAAAACTAATTTTCACGTTCATTAGAACAATTTTTTTGCAAATATATAACATATTTTTAGTCTTGTCTAAAAAAAGAATCTGCATAAAAGTAAAAATTGTATATTTGTGCTGTTAATTAAAGATTTATGATGACACTTTCAGAAGAAAACTACTTAAAAGCGATTTATCACCTTAGCGATTCGAGTGAAGGTGGCATAAGTACGAATGCAATTGCGGAAAAAATGAACACGAAAGCTTCTTCTGTGACAGATATGATTAAAAAATTATCTGAAAAAGGCTTGGTGAACTATAAGCGTTACAAAGGTTCGGAATTGACAGCGGAAGGAAAGCTAATTGCTGCGAATGTGATTAGAAAACACCGACTCTGGGAAGTGTTTTTGTTGGAAAAACTTAATTTTACTTGGGATGAAGTACACGATGTTGCAGAACAATTAGAACATATAAAATCTGAAAAACTCATCAATCAATTGGATGAATTTTTAGGATTTCCTAAGCGTGATCCGCACGGCGATCCAATTCCTGATAAAGACGGGAATATTTCAGATAACGCAGATGTACTTTTAGTCACTTTGGATGTAAATGATAAAGGAATTATTGTTGGTGTAAAAGATTCGTCTTCATCATTCTTAAAATATTTAGACAAACAAGGAATTGCGTTGGGTAAAAAGATAAAAGTAATTGATAAAGAGCCATTTGACAATTCTATGAAGATTCGCATTAAAAAAGAAGAATTCGTGATTTCACAACAAATTGCAAATAATATTTATAT
>NZ_JBGCDL010000030.1:0-25406 GCF_045105435.1 Kordia sp.
TCTAACTCACGAATTTTACGTTGAATATCTTTGCGTTCTGTTTGTCGTTTCTTTACATACGCTAAAATTTGCTCTTTTGATTTCCCTTTCAATTCTTTTGGCAACTCACTATCGCTCAGTTCGTCTAGTTTTACTGAATTGTTGGCAATTCCGTCTACCAAATCCCAAGAAGAATTTGTGTAAAAGCTTGAACTTTTAGAAACTGCTCTGTCTACCGCAATTTCTTCATTAATAGAATTTGCATTTTTATCTTGCGTACTTTGTTGCATCATTTTATACTCTGCCTGTCTTCCATAGGCAACATACGTTTTGTTCAATTGTGTGTTATATTCCATGATTTTTTTATCGTATGGTGTTTGTACATATATAATATTTCTATTGTGTGCAATGGTCATATAATCACCTTTTCCTAGCACAGCGCCATCTTTCCACATGCCCGAAATTCCTTGTTCGTAGGCTCCACAAAAAATCGTATTAATCACCACATCTTTTTCAGCAGCGTTCGTAATAGCATCTTTATAACTTACATTTCCTTGTGTAAACGGTTCGTTTCCTGCAATAAAAAGAAGTTTCAAATCTTTTGGGTTTGTTCCCCAATTTAACTGATCTAATGAAGTCTGAATCACGTGTCCGCAAAACTCACTTCCACCACGTGTGGTTAATGAAAATAGCTTTTCAGAAATTTCATCCAAGTCATTGCTAAATCCTAAAACTTGTCTAATATAGCCTTCTTGCGATGGTAAATTGTCGTTTCCGTATTCGTACAAAGCAATCTCCAATGTTGGTTTGTCATTTCCGCATTTTGCGTATGATAACTCGTTAATAATCTCCCACAATTGTGCTTTTGCTTGATGAATTAATCCATCCATACTATTACTAGTATCAAGCAACAACGCTACTTTAATCGTGTTTTTCTTTTTCGTCTCAAGCACTTTAGTTGCTATCGCTGTTTCTGTTTCGGTTTCGCTCAATAAAGCCGTATCTGCTTTTGAGTTTCCTTTGCAAGACATCACCATCAATAATGTGCTTACTAAAAATACATGTAGTGTTTTCATCTGTTTCTTTTTTATGAATGCGTTCTTTTAATAAAAAATGCATTCCTGTTTAAGTGCAACAATTTGCTTTAATTTGGTTTTTTGGTATGATGGTTATTTAGTTACTCGTTTTTAATTCCTTCACGTCAATTTTACCATCTGGAGAAATAACGTAATACTTATGTTCTGTTTTAATTTCAGTTTTTGGCGGTTGCTTTTGCTCTTTTGGCTTTGGCGAATACACTAACTTAATTTGCATTCCAACTTGCACTACAGGTTCTAAAATTGCCGCATTCAATACGATATCGTAATTTTCAGTAGAAACGGGTTGGTAGTAGTAAGAAGTCTGTTTTTTAGCTTTCGTAACGCCTTTTTTCTTCTTTAAAGCTTCAAACGAAACACTGTTATATGCTTGGTAATTTTGATAAAAATCTTTTGGGAAGTAGCAATATTTATCATCCGCCATTATTGCATTGTAATTCGACAAATCGAAACCTAAAATTTTATAATACTCTTTTTCTTCTTTAATTAATGAAACTAATGAAGTTTGTAGTTTTTTGTAGACTTCACGAATGTTCTCAATAAAATAATCAACCTTCACCAAATTGTAAATTTCATTGGCAGCACAAGCAGCAAGAATTTTTTCAAACTGTTGCGTTTTTTTAAATTGAATATGAATGTTTTGTTGCAATTCAAAACCTTTAGGTACTTCATTATATTTCGTGCTAAATAGTTTCTTTTGTACTTCAATTTCGTACACAGGCACAAACGAAATTACATCAATAGCGATGTCTTCTTTTTTAATTCCGGCAGCAAGTAATTGTTTGCGTACATTATCAATACGTTCATTGACTAAATTGTGTGTTTCTTCGGCAGTTGGTCCAATTTGTGAAATATTGAACATGGCAGTGTACGAAGTTGCTTTTGCATTGTATAACGCGTGTACATCAATAACAATATTAGCGCTAGGATTTACATTTCTCCTGCTTTTTGGAGATTGCGGACCATACACTTGCGCATTTCCAGTAGCAATATTTCGCCTGGATATTTGAATGTTTGCATCGTAATTCCCTTTGTGTTGTGCAAAGATAAACTGGGTAAAGCACAGGCACAGTAAAAGATTTATTTTTTTCATCTGGTTTTAAATTTTGCTTAAAAGTACCCGCAAAGAAATCCGAAAAAAACCGCCAATGAGTCAACAATAGACTTCAATGAGTAAACCGATTCTTTTCGTGAGAGAAACTAGAAAAAAACCGCCGAAAAGCATTCAAAATCGAGCTTTTAGCACAGTACACATTTTAGTATATCAATGAAAGTGCGTAAGTTTATCATTCTTAATGAAAATGATGAAAAATAAGCTTACAATAATATTCGCGTTTCTATGCTTGCTTTCGTTCCAAGATATTGTATCCCAAAACAAATCGGAAGAACTAAAAGAAGTAAGAACTTTTTTTGTGGTGCGAGGAGAAATTAGAGGCAAAGAAAACCGTTCGCCAGTTACAGATGCAACCATACGTGTTGTTGGTGGCGATGTGGCAAAAACAAATGCTTTTGGTCGTTTTACGATTAGAACCAGTGTGGGCGATCAGTTAGTGATTGAACATCCTAGTTTTGGAAAAAAGTTTCATGTCGTTTCTAGCGATGAATCTATTGTGGTTTTAGTCGATGGTTTTGGTGAATTAGAACAAGACAGTAATAAAGGACGCGCATCAAAAAGTAAATCCAAATCAAACTTAGCACAGCATAAAATTATGTTGGATTCTGCGGTGATCTTTAAAAAGAAAGACATTGAAAAAAGTATTCAATACATAGAAAAAGCACTCGAAAATTTATATGATGATACGGACGAAAAACAATTGTCAGATTCGTATGAAGTATTAGGAGATGTGTATGTGTATTGGAAACAGTACGATTTGGCAATTAGCAACTATAAAATTGCGCTGAATGCATACAGCACAGCGCGTTTGTGGATTTCGCTTGGAAAGACACAATTGCTCAATGCAGATTATGATGAAGCTATAAAATCGTTCAAACGAATTCTACGTAATAGTTTGTCTCGATATCAACAAATAACGGTATATGAAGGTTTGGGTGATGCTTACAAAGCGTTGGGAGAATACGATGTTGCACTCGAAAATTATAACAAAGGTTTAGAAATTGCTAAAACAGATTTGATTGCACCAAAAATTACAGATTTAAACTCCAAAATAGCAGATAATTATGCAGCTTCGGGAAAAACGAATATTGCAGAAGGCTACTATACAAATTCGTTGAATTTAGCGCAAAATCAAAACTTAAAACGTGCTGTTGTAGAGCAAGATCGTGTGGCGGATTTTTACAATTCTAACAATTTCTTTGACAAAGAAATTCAGTTGCGAAAAAAGAATTTGGAAGATTTAGAAAAATCTGGATCAGATACACAAGTTGCGAAAGGACCTTTGCAAGATTCTGTGATTGTAAGTTCGCAGCGAATTAATTATAAAATTGGAAATGCATTTTTACAACAACAAAAATACGATGAAGCGCTTCCGTATTTTAAGAAAAGTGCTTCCGAAGCCAATACAAAAGATGATTTAATTGTTGCCAAAGATGCGACTCGAAAATTGTCGGAAACCCTAGAATCGCTTGGGGAATTTGATGAAGCGCGCACAACGTTTCAAGAATATGTAGAATTGGTAAACGAATTAACGTTGCGCAAAGAACAAGAGATTTCGCAAGCAAGTCGTTTGCGCAAAAACATTCGGGAAAAACAAACGCGCATTATGAGTTTGGAAGCTGAGCGAAAGCTTGAGCGTTCACGTACAGTAAGTTACAAGCGAGAGCAACAGTTGGTGGAAGAAAGTAACAAACGTCAATTGTACACTATTTATTCGCTTATTTTTGGAATGATTTTACTTGCAGTCACCATTTATCTTTTATATAGAAACAGTAGGCAACAAAAATTGGCGAACAATTTATTAGCGCTTAAATCGTTGCGTACGCAAATGAATCCGCACTTTATTTTTAATGCGTTAAATTCGGTAAACAACTATATTGCGCTCAATGATGAACGAAATGCAAACCGATATTTATCTGAGTTTTCAACCTTAATGCGAACCGTTTTGGAAAATTCGGATGAAGATTTTATTCCGTTATCAAAAGAATTAGAACTTCTTGAATTGTATGTGCGTTTAGAACACATGCGTTTTCAAGATAAGTTCGATTATAAAATTGACGTAGACGAACAATTGAAAGTATCTGACTTTCAAATTCCGCCGATGTTATTGCAGCCGTATATTGAAAATGCTATTTGGCACGGATTGCGTTATAAGGAAGAAAAAGGAATGTTGCATATTTCCATCTCGGCGAAGACCGATGAAATACTCGAAATTACGATTGAAGATGACGGAATTGGTCGTAAACGTTCCATGGAATTGAAAACCAAAAATCAACTGCGACAAAAATCGAAAGGTATGGGGAATATTAAAAAACGTATTGCTATATTGAACGATATGTACAAAGATAAAGTAGATGTTTTGCTGTCGGATGTTTTTGAAGATGGACAAGGAACTAAAGTTATACTAACGCTTAAAAAAGACTAAATGCAATTACAAACCATTATTGTAGAAGACGAAGAAATTAGTAGAGAAATTCTAAAAAAATATGTCGCAAAATATTGTCCGAATGTAAACGTAATTGGAGAAGCTTCTAATATTGAAGATGCGCTCATTTTGATTCGAAATAACGAATTGGATTTGGTGTTTTTAGATGTTGAAATGCCTTTTGGAAATGCGTTTGATTTGCTCGAAAAAGTAGGCGATCGTTCGTTTGAAACTATCTTTGTAACGGCTTATGATCATTATGCAATTGAAGCACTAAATAGTCATGCGTCGTATTATTTACTAAAACCAATTTCTATAGATGAACTGATAAAAGCGGTTGATCATGTAATTTCGGTGAAAAGTAAAGAAGAACGCATGGAAGACGCTGTGTTGACAACCAATATTGAAACGATTATTGGTAAAATAACCATTCCGCAGCAAGACGGTTTTGAAGTCTTAAATGTGGCGGAAATTGTATATTGTAAGGCAGACGACAATTATACGGAAATTTACGTTAATAATTCAAAAATTGTTGTCAGTAAAACGTTGAAATACTTTGAAGAAGCGTTAAGTCAATATCCGTTTGCGCGTGTGCACAAATCGTACTTAGTCAATGTAAACGAAGTCGTAAAATACCGAAAGGGAAAAGGTGGAAGCGTAGTATTGAGTAACGGAAAAGAAGTTTTAGTTTCATCTACTAAAAAAGCGAATTTATTGTCGTATTTTAAGTAGGTTGAAGCTGAAATTGAAGTTGAAGTTGAAGTTGAAGTTGAATTTGAAGTTGAATTTGAAAATGTTTGAAACGTCATTACGAGGAGTTTCGACGAAGTAATCTGTTTCTTTTTAAACCTACGATTTTAAAGTACTTCTCGATACTAATTTGTTACACAAATTCACTCGAAGTGACGTTTGGAAGTTTACACAGAAAAGTATTTTCGAATAAACGAATAAACGAATAAACGAATAAACGAAAAGTAAAACAACCCCAAAAACCCATGATCATCAAAACCATTAACGGAAAACACCCAAAAGTAGGAAACGATTGTTTTATTGCGGAAAACGCTACAATTGTCGGCGAAGTTACGATGGGAAATCAATGTAGCGTTTGGTTTAATGCAGTGATTCGCGGAGACGTTCATTATATAAAAATGGGCAATAAAGTGAATGTGCAAGATGGCGCTGTAATTCATGCAACATATCAAAAATCACCCACAACTATTGGAAATAATGTTTCTATCGGACACAATGCCATTGTACACGGTTGTACCATTCATGACAATGTATTAATTGGAATGGGAAGTATTGTGATGGACGATTGTATTGTAGAAAGTAACAGTATTATTGCGGCTGGCGCAGTTGTAACAAAAAATACACATGTAAAATCGGGAAGTATTTATGCAGGCGTTCCAGCGAAAAAAGTAAAAGATATTAGCGACGAACTCGTTTCTGGAGAAATCAATCGTATTGCAGATAATTATGTGGAATATTCGAGTTGGTTTAAAGAAAATGAATCTGACGATTAAAAATCGAGTGCTTCTACCGTAAAATTATCTTTTAAAATAGCACGTAAAATTTCAGGTTTTCCATTGCTGTAAAAAATACAATCGCCACGATTCAATTCTTGCGCAGACAAGTTATAATACGCCAAAATAGCTTGTGTTTGTCGTGCTACGGCAATTCCAGAATCAATAATTGTAACATGTTTGGGAAGCAACGTCTGTAACTTCGGAATTAAATACGGATAGTGACTGCAACCCAAAACCAAATAATCAATATTATTAGAAATCATTGGTGCTAAGTATTGTTTTAGCAGTTTTTCCATTTCTGGGGAATCAATTGCTCCATTTTCTATTAAAGGTACCAAACCTTCACCAACTTGTTCAATAACATTTACACCACTAGCGTACAAATCGGTTGTTTTATGAAACAATTCGCTCGATAAGGTTCCTTTGGTTGCCAAAATGCCAATCGTGTTGGATTTCGTCTGTAAAGCGGCTGGTTTTATGGCAGGTTCAATTCCTATAAACGGAATGTTGTAATTTTTACGCAAATGTTTAATCGCGTTTGTCGTAGCAGTGTTACAAGCAACTACAATTAATTTACAGCCTTTTTCAAGTAATAATTCGGTATTTTTTACACTTAATTCTATAATTTTTTCTTTTCCCTTTGGACCATACGGAGCGTTTGCACTATCTGCTAAATAGATTGTGTTTTCGTGCGGCAGGAGTTTGTGAATTTCTCTCCAAATTGAAGTGCCACCAACGCCAGAATCAAAAATACCAATTGGGGAATTGCTCATAGTTGTAAAAATAAGTAAAAAATATACGTTGTCTAAATGATTTGTGTACGCAGCGATTTTTTTTGAGGAAATTTCAAAATAAAGTACACTATCTATTCTTGACTGTTTTTCTTTGATAGAACTCAATTTTTAGTAAAATACTACATATTGTAGGAATTATAGTGTGTTGATCCGTGATACATTTGATATAATTAATATTTAAAACATTTATTATGAAAAAACAAAAATTTCAAAACAAACTAAGCTTAGGCAAAACCAATGTTTCAAACTTAGGAGAAATAAAAGGAGGTTATATCACTTTTAAATGCAGAACTAATTTTTGCGGAACCAATAATTGCGGAACAGACAATTGCGGAACAAATGCCTGTGGTACTAATAACTGCGCAACTAATAATCATCCTTTAAGCGATCCTTTGCATTGTAGAACCTGTCATGGCGGATGTTAATCTGAATTATTGAAGACAGAAAGTTTCTTTTGAATCGCTTTTTTGACAACAACCATGCAAAGCAATTTGAAAAATAGAGTATGGGTTCGCTAGTTTTTCGAGTTTAAAAACAATTTTCGAACCCTTTTTAAATTTAGAAACTATGAAAATGAAAAAAATAAAATTAAATTATACGTTTAATGTACTTGCAAGTGTCCTTACTGTACTAGTTACTTTGAGCAGTTGTACAAATGATTCAGTACAAAATAATGAGGAAGAAGCGGCTGTTACTTATGAAAAACAGTTAGTGATTACAGATGCATCAGGTAGAAATTCAATTACTTTACTTGTAAGCAGTAAAGAAGATAAATTACTAACGCCGCATACGTTAGAAGCTTATGAGTTGCTAGTTCACAGTGAAGTTCCGCAGAAAACTTTCAATCTAAATTATAGCAGATCGGAATCTATAGCGATTCAAGATAATTACGAAAATTTACAACCAGCAGTTCGATTAACGGTTGTAGATACTGATTTTAAAGATGAGGTTGGTAGTTATTCATTAGTTTCAAATATAGAGGAAGAAGATATGAGTAAAGGGATTAATTTATGTCGTTGGTTTCCAAGAACATTTAGTTATTATCAAGTTGATAATGTGAATGCCAATGGAATTACAACAACTTTTGGAAGAACTAAAAATACATGTAATAATATTGAATATCTTATTTGTGAATTCAATTCAACATCACCTTTTAGAGCTTATCAATTGAAGCATCCTGGAGATCAAGAAACAACTAATTCAGTAGGGCAAGGAATGACTATTTTATACAGATATAAAAAGAATACAGTTATCACGTATACTTGGTTTTAATTGTTTTTGGAAGAAATTATATAGCTAAATCATTGAAGACAGAAAGCTACTTTTGGATGCTTTTTTGACTACAACTTCTGTAAAAATGAAGTATAAAAAAAACCGCCGAATAGGCGGTTTTTTGTGGTATATCAAAGTAGTTTTATTATTTGATACCTAATTCTTTCTTAACAGAATCCATTAAGTTAGTTCCGTCAGCAAGTAATAAACCTGAACCTGGCGTTTCGTCAAGTACATAAGCAAATCCTTGTGCTCTTGCTACTTTTTGAATAGCAGCCAATGCTTTTTCTTGAATTGGCTTTGTTAAGTCAATATATTTTTGCTCTGCTGTTTTTTGTGCAGCTGCTTGTGCTTCTTGAATACGAGCTTCTAATTCTGCTAATTCTTTCTTTCTAGAATCGTTTTCAGCATCTGTTTTTGTAGGAGCTTCGTTTGTGTACTGAGTTAATTTATTTCTGTATTCAGTAACTGACGCTTGAATATCAGCTCCTAATGATTGTTGTAATTTGTCAAACTCGTCTTTAGCATCTTTCATTTCCGGCATAGAGCTAATCAGTTGTTGCGTGTTAATGTGGGCAACTTTTGTCTGTGCATTTGTAAAACTTACCATTCCGAAAAATAGTACTGCAATTGCAACTAGCTTTTTCATTTGTTTCATGATTTTCAATTATTTACTTTAAGTGTTATTTATATTAATTGTTGTTATTTTCCGTTTCCGGCACCTTCGCCGTTTTCTTCTTTCTCTTTACTTTTTTCTTCCTGTTGTTTCTTGCGCTCTTCTGCTTTTTTACGTCTGTCTTCTTCGCGTTTTTTGCGTTTTTCTTCCGCAGCTTTCTTTTTAGCTTCACGTGCTTCAACAAGTTTTTTGCGTTTTTCTTCGTACGCTTTTTTCTTTGCTTCGCGATCTGCTTCACGTTTTACCTTACGCTCGTCTAATATTTTTTGACGTTCCGCTTTCTTTTCGGCTGCAGCTTTCTTTTTAGCTTCTACTTCAGGATTAGGCTCATTTACAGTGTCTGCATCTTCAAATTTAGATGTATCACTCTGTTTTTTTCTTAATTTGTCTTCTCTACCTTTACGTTTTTCATCTCTATTGATCACACGTAACACTTGATCACTTATGTCAAACTTCTTTGAAGAGAATAACATTACTACATCAGCTGATTTGTCAAACACAAAATCGTAACGTTTCTTTTTTGCAATATCTTGAACTGCTGTTAACACTTGGTCTTGAATAGGTTTTACCATATTTTGACGTTGTGCCATTAAACTTCCAAAAGGACCAAAACGATCTTGTTGGTATGTTTGCAATTCTTGTTCTAAGATTTCTATTTCTTCTTCACGCTCGTCCACTAATTCTTTGGTCAGTAAAACACGTTCTGCACTTAGATTTTTTTTCATTTGATCTATTGCGTTTTGCTTTTTCTGAATTTCGTTTTTCCAGCGTTGTGCTTTTGCTTCTAATTGTGTGTTTGCTTCTTGATATGCCGTTACGTTTTCTAAAATGTATTCCATATCAATGTAGCCAACTTTTGCACCTACACGTTTTTGTGCATTTACGGTAGATAGTGTGAGAAGCATTGTTAATAAAAAAAGAACTTTAGTTTTCATGTCTGTCGGTTTGTTAATAGAAAATATCGTGCCAAAATTAAATTACTTAAAATTGTTGTCCGATAATAAAGTGTGTTTCCCATCCGTTTCGTTGCGTAGTTCCTGGGATTGGATCAAATCCATACCCAAAGTCAATACCTAACAATCCAAATGCAGGCATAAATATACGTAATCCTGCACCAGCTGAGCGATTTAACTCAAATGGACTGTATTCTTTAAACGAATTAAATGAGCCACCTGCTTCTAAAAATGCTAGTGTATAAATAGAAGCTGTTTGCTTTAATGTAATCGGATAACGTAACTCTAACGAAAATTTATTGTAAATAGTACCTCCATCTAAATCAGAAAGTGATTGATTTGGATATCCACGCAATGCAATTGCCTCTCTACCATCCAAACTAAAGTTACCTAAACCGTCTCCACCAACGAAGAATCTTTCGAAAGGAATAATCCCTCTATCGTTGTTAAACGCTCCTAAAAACCCAAAATTAGCTTCTGTTTTTAAAACTAAATCTCCAGCAACACTTTGATACCAAGCACCTTTAAATTTAATTTTATAAAATTCTAACCATTTGAATTTTTCTTGATCAACTTTTCCTGTATCTGTTATAGAAGTTTCTCCTGGTTCTAATGTCGGACCTAAATTTGCTGGTTCTCCGGGTAAACTTGCATTAGCATTTAAGAAATTACCATTTGCATCTTTTAATTGAAAATCTGCTTGATTTTCTAAATTTCCATAATCTACGTTATTAAACAGCGAGTAAGGTAAGGAAAGTTTTGCACTTATAGTAAATTCAGAACCTTGCTTAGGGTAAATTGGGTTTGGACCCGATGAATTTCTCGATAATGCAGCTGTATATGATAAGTTGTTTGAGAATCCATCACCAAAAGTAAATAGTCCTGTGTTGTAGTTTTTTAAGTTGTAATGCTGAAAGCTTAATGCTTGCGATAATACAAAATAATCATCTGGTTCAGCTAAACGTTTTGCCAATCCTATAGAAAGTCCTGTAATTAAGAAACGTCTGTCTTTATCAGCACTGTTTGTTTGTGGGTTGAATAAAAATTGAACTGTGTGTGATAATGACGATGTAAATTGTACTGGTTTTTTTCCGCCCAACCATGGTTCTGTAAAAGAGAAACTAAACGTTTGGAAAAATCTACTTGCTTGCGCACGCAATGCTAGTTTTTGTCCATCACCCGTTGGTAATGGTTTGTATGCATCACCATTAAATAAGTTTCGTATGGAGAAGTTATTGAACGATAATCCTAAGGTTCCAATGAAACCTCCACCACCGTAACCACCTTGAAGTTCTATTTGGCTTCCTCCGCGTTCTGCTAAGCTGTATTCAACGTCAACAGTTCCACTATTAGGGTCTGGATTTTTGATTTCTGGCTTAATTTGCTCTGCATCAAAGAATCCTAATTGTCCTAATTCACGAATGGTACGGATAATTTTGTCTTTACTATATAACTCTCCTGGTTTTGTTCTGATTTCACGATAGATTACGTGATCGTTTGTTTTTTCGTTTCCAACTACCGAGATATTGTTGAAATACGCAGGTTTTCCTTCAATGATACGAATTTCGAAATCAATAGTATCGTTTTTTGCAGAAACCTCAACTGGATTAATATTCGAGAATAAATACCCATTGTTTTGATACTGGTTTGTTAAATCTTGTGCATCAGGATCTGTTTCGTCAGCAATACGTTTTTCTAACAAGACACCATTATATGTATCTCCTTTTTTAATTCCTAACAAACTATTTAATTGTCTGTCTGTGTACACCGTATTTCCTAAGAATGTAATATCACCAAAGTAATATTTTTTTCCTTCTTCTAGTGTGATGTCAATATTTAAAGTATTGTCTTCGTTCCAGCTAATTGAATCACGAATAATTCGGGCATCACGGAAACCATTTTCTTTATATTTTTCAATAATTGAATTCAAATCTTCCTTATAGTCTTCAGGGATAAGTTTTGAAGATTTAAAGATGCGAAATAGAAATTTCTCTTTCGTATTTTTCATTGCTCCACGCAACTTTTTGTCTTTGAATTGTTTGTTTCCTGAGAAACGGATATTTTTTACTTTCACTTTTTTACCACGATCAACGTTCACAATCACTTTCATGTTGTTTTTGGCGTTGTTAGTGGTGTCTTCCTTTGTAGTAATGTCTACTTTTGTGCGATAGAATCCTTGTTTCTTGTACTTGTTTTGAATGTAGTTTTTAGTATTTGCTAAGAAACTTTCTGTAACTTTCTTTCCTTTCTTTAATTCGGTTTCTTTGATCACAGTAGCAGCTTTGCTTTCCTTTAAACCACGAACTTCTACATTAGATAATGTAGGTAATTCTTGAATGTTTAATTCTAGGAATACTTTATCTCCTTCGGTACGTTCTATATAGAAGTTGATATCACTAAAAAGTTCTAATCCCCACAGTTTTTTTATAACTGCACTAATTTCTTCTCCAGGAACTAAAATTTCCTGTCCTTCACGTAACTGAGTGTAGGTAATAACGGTTTGTTCGTTATAACTTTTTAATCCAGTAACTTTAATGCCGCCTATAGTGTATTTCTTTCCTTTATCAAAAGTAGTTTCTTGTGCATACGAGGCAATACTGCAAAACAGTACTAATAATAGCAATAATGATTTTAGGTATTTTTTTTGCATTAAAATTCTAATTAATTTGTTCGCTTGTTTTTCCAAATCTTCGTTCTCTATTTTGATAATTAATCAACGCTTCATATAAATCTTCCTTGCTAAAATCTGGCCATAATACATCGGTGAAATATAATTCAGCATACGCAATTTGCCATAGCAGAAAGTTACTTATACGGTGTTCTCCGCTAGTACGTATAAGTAAATCTACATCCGGTAAATCTTGCGTGTAAAGATGCTGATTAATAATGGATTCGTCAATAGATTCCAAAGAAATTATATTATTTTTAACTTTATAACATATTTCTTTAACAGCATTTTTTAGTTCTTCTCTTGAACCGTAGCTTAATGCTAGTGTTAATGTCATGTGAGAGTTGTGTTTAGTCTTTTCTATAACTTCAAACAATTCTCTTTTGGCTCTTTTTGGAAGCGTATCTAATGCGCCAATAGCCTGTAGTTTTATGTTGTTTTTGAGTAGTAGTTTTAGTTCTTTTCGTAAAGAAGAAACCAATAAACGCATCAATGCATCTACTTCTAATTTTGGACGATTCCAATTTTCGGTAGAAAACGCATATAATGTTAAATTTTCAATACCGAGTTCGGCACTGGTTTCAACAATTTGTCGTACTGATTTAGTTCCATTTTCATGACCAAATACACGAAGTTTTCCTTTTTGTTTTGCCCAACGACCATTTCCATCCATAATAATGGCTAAATGTTTCGGCAAAAAGTCTTTCTGTATTTTCTCCTCTAAACTCATTCGTATTTTTGCTTGCTACACTAGTAACAATAACAGGGTTTTTTTCCGAAAGTATAGGTTAGGGTAATTCCCGTATACATATACCAATCGTTACTATTTATATTTCCAAACTTCAAATTGTCAAAATCTTCTTTGTCGTTAACAGGGTTGCTTCCATCTAAATCATCTGTAAACGTATAACGAGCACCAAGCTCTAATCCTAATATCCATTTATCCGAAATGGTCATTTTATATCCTAATACCATCGGAATGGCAAAAGCATTGTCGTCACCATACGGAATAATTTTTCCATCATCCAAAAATAGCGTGTCATAACTAAAATAGGAAACACCTGTATATAAATATGGTGCAGCTTGCGCATCAGTTTCATGTAAATTAAATTCCCAAAACGTAAATTCAATACCTACTGATAATTCCGTAATTGTATTTGAAAACTCCAATCCTCTCAATTTTCTTGATGGATCATCAGAGTTAATATCTTGTCCTTCTAATTTAGTTTGTGTGATAGACGCTCTAAAGGAATGTCTTTCACTTCTGTTCCATTTATATATAGCTCCATACGCCAAATGTGTCGGATTAATATATTGTGTTGATCCTACATCACCAATAAAATTACTATAGCCAATGTACCCTCCAATTTCGTGGAGTTGTGCATTTAGGGTTTGGGCTAAAGTAAAACTAACCAATAGTATAACGAGTCTTCTCATAGGTATCAAAAGTTTGCAAATATAGTATTCTCTTTTGTTATAGGCAATTGAAAAATAAACCTATGGCATTTAAACATAATTTGCAGGGTTTTATTGCTTTTAATTTCGTTTATCTTCGCCCCAAAGAAGCTTTTTCCGAAGCGTCTTTAAGAAACTCTGCCCTTCAAGTTCTACAAGCTTTACAGTAAAAGGTGCTTTTTTTATAGTAATGACACTATTTATGTTTACCGTAGCTATGCGCGAATCTAAAGAAATAAGGTGTTTGTCTTCACGTCCCGACACTTCTAATCTAATGGTAGTATGATCAGGTATTACTAACGGACGTGCATTTAAGTTGTGTGGCGCAATTGGCGTCAGCACAAAATTATTATTATTTGGTGTAATTACTGGTCCGCCACAGCTCAACGAATATCCTGTAGAGCCTGTTGGTGTTGCTACAATTAAACCATCTGCCCAGTACGATGTTAAATATTCGTCATTCAAATGTGTTTTTACCGTAATCATGGAAGTTGTGTCCTTTCGGGCAACCGTAACTTCATTTAAGGCAAAATTCATTTCTAAAATATCATCATTTGTTGGAGATGTTTCAACGGCAAGTACACTTCTTTCAATAATAGTGTATTCTTTTTTAACAATTTTAGCAATTGCTTCTTGAATTTCTCCTTTTTGGATCGTTGCTAAAAAACCAAGTCGCCCTGTATTGATTCCTATAATAGGAATGTTTAAATCTTGCACAAGCGTAATAGTTCTTAAAATAGTTCCATCGCCACCAATACTAAAAAATAAATCGAATGATTCGTCTAAATCATCATAAGATTCAAACGTTTTATAAGTTTCTTTTGCCTGAATTTTCTCTGAAAAAATTTCATAGTATTTTTTCTCAATATAAATATCGACACCATACTGTTGTAAGTTGTACAACAAATAGGTAATATACTCACCTGAGTTTTTGTGATAAAATTGACCGTAAATACCAATCTTCATGACCTAAATATTCAAATATTTATCTAAGTAATCTGAACGCTCTTTTAAATTCTGAATATAGGTGTCTTCCGCAAATTCAGAAACAATATTATAACTATATCTTCTAAAAGACTGTACAATTTCGTTTAAGCCTACATTGTTTAACTTTATGGTTACCTGAACCACATCGCGCTCTGTCTTTGAGATAAAAGCCCCTAACATGCGTGCGTTGTTCGATTCTACAATTTGACTTATTTCACTAAAAGAATAATCTTTAATTCCTTTTTCAACAATTAAAACACTTCCGAGTTCATGCAAAAATGGCGTATCATTAAAAATACTAATAATGTCATTTAACTCGTAATAGCCTATATAATCGTTCTTTTCATTCAAAATAGGCATAATGTTCGATGAATTCTGAGCAAATGCTTCTAGTACGTCAATCCAATTGGTTTGCTTTCGTACAAAAAACTGCTCTAGCGCATACCGACATTCGCTAATTGGTTTATCAGCTTCAAAACAATGTGAATCTGTTTCGGACATGCATCCTAAATAGACTCCGTTTTCTGTGATAGGAATGTGAGAAAATGTAAGTTTATTAAAAACCAATTGTGCTTCTTTTACAGCACTATCAACAGATAATGGCGTAACGTCATTCAATATATATTGTGCAATATTCATAGAACAAAAGATTTAAGGGCGCAAATTAATTAAAAATAACTACTTCTAAGCATGCTAACTTTGTATTTTTGTGCTCAGCTAAAAAATAGATGACAATGACAACGAAACTGAGTGTTAATATTAATAAAATTGCTACGCTACGAAATGCGCGTGGTGGCGATGTTCCTAATTTGGTAAAATTTGCAAAAGATGTGCAAGCATATGGCGCGCAAGGAATCACAATTCATCCACGACCAGACGAACGACATATTCGGTATCAAGATGCACGCGACTTAAAACCAATTGTACACACAGAATATAATATTGAAGGAAATCCGATTCAGAAATTTATGGATTTGGTGTTGGAAGTAAAACCTACGCAAGTAACGTTGGTGCCAGATGCTGTAGATGCTATTACCTCAAATGCAGGTTGGGATACCATCAAACACAAAGACTTTCTCACGGAAGTAATTACAGAATTTAAAAACAACGGAATTCGTACCTCTATATTTGTCGATCCCATTTTAACAATCATTGATGGTGCAAAAGCCGTTGGAACTGATCGTATTGAATTGTACACGGAAGAGTTTGCGCATCAATACAGTTTGGGAAACACAAAAGCCATTCAGCCTTATATTGATTGTGCTGCACGCGCCAATGAATTGGGTATTGGTGTCAATGCAGGACACGATTTAAGTTTGGAAAACATACAATTCTTCGCCAAAGAAGTTCCAAACTTGCTGGAAGTTTCTATCGGACACGCACTCATTGCAGAATCTATATACTTAGGTGTGGAAAACGTTGTAAATATGTACCTAAACAAATTAAAATAATGATTTTACACGCAAATATCATTGGAAACGAAGGAAAACCGCTGTTAATTCTACATGGTTTTTTGGGAATGTCTGATAATTGGAAAACGCTCGGAAAAAAATTTGCAGCTGCAGGTTTTCAAGCGCATTTAATCGATCAGCGAAATCACGGGCGTAGTTTTCATTCAGATGAATTTAATTATGATCTCCTTGCGGAAGATATAAAATGCTACTGCGAGCATCATCAACTAGAACGTATATCATTAATAGGACATTCCATGGGCGGAAAAACAGCAATGTTATTTTCAATGAACTATCCCGAACTGCTTGATAAGTTAGTCATTGTTGACATCGGTCCAAAATTCTACCCAACACATCACGAACAAATATTAGCAGGTTTAGCGGCAATTAACCAAGAAACCTTAACCAGTAGAGGTGATGCAGAAGATCGTATGAAAAAGTACGTGTCCGATTTTGGTACGCGTCAATTCTTGCTCAAAAACTTATATTGGCAAGAAAATAAGACATTAGGATTGCGTATCAATTTAGAGGCGCTTGTTGAAAATGTAGCAGAAATTGGCGAATCACTTTCTTCATTCTCTGTCTATAAAAAAGAAACATTGTTCCTGAAAGGAGATAAATCAGAGTATATTCTTATAGGTGATGAAGAATTAATACACCAACATTTTCCAAGCGCAAGCATTCAGGAAGTTTCAAATGCGGGGCATTGGTTGCATGCTGAAAATCCCAAAGAATTTTTTGAAAAAACCTTGCTTTTTTTGAATTCTTAAGAATTGCTTTAAATTTACTATGAGTGCATAATAAATTCGTTTAATCCTTGTATTTATCATAATTTATACTAATTTTGATGCTTTAATTTTACAAAAAATTAACCTTAAATCAACATTTTTATTTATTATGAAGAAACTATTAATGGTACTGACCATCGCGTTTTCGGCTTCGGTAATGTATGCAGGAGGATATAGAGTCGGAGTACAAGGTCACAAGCAATTGGCAATGGGACATACGGGAGTTGCAGTAGTAACAAGTGCTGAATCAGCATTTTTTAACCCTGCAGGTTTAGTATATTTGGATGGAAAGCTTAACGTATCACTAGGAGCAGCAGCTGTATTTTCAAATACATCATATCAAAACAAAGAATTTGGATTTTCATCAGAAACTGACAATCCATTAGGAACTCCATTCTATGCGTATGGAGCTTATAAAATTAACGATTGGTTATCTGCGGGTATCGCAATATACACGCCTTACGGAAGTAGAGTAGAATGGCCATCTGACTGGGAAGGATCACACTTAGTAAATAACATTGAATTATCAGCAATATTTGTTCAGCCTACAATTTCGATCAAATTATCTGATAAATTAAGTATTGGTGGTGGACCAATTTACGTAACAGGAGCTGTAAACTTTAACAGAAACCTATCTAGAAGTTTAACAGACGAAGGCGGAAATCGTTCAAACGTAACTATTGATGCTACAGGAATTAACGCTTGGGGTTATACAATTGGAGCCATGTTTCGTCCAGCAAAAGATTTTAATATCGGATTCAACTATCGTTCAAAAATAAACATGGATGTAGAAAGAGGTGACGGAACAGCAGATTTTGAAAATTTACCAGGAGCTTTAGCGGCAGGTTTTGCTGATGGTGACTTTACAGCATCTTTACCTTTGCCAGCCGAATTAACTTTTGGAGCTTCGTTTAAGCCTTCAGATAAATGGTTGGTAGCTTTTGATTATACAAGAACATTTTGGGATGCTTATCAATCTTTAGACGTGCAGTTTTTTAATTCAGCTGGATTGTCAAGAAACCCAAGAAACTATAAAAACTCATCTATCTACAAAATTGGTGCACAATATGAAGCGACTCAAAAAGTAACTGTGAGAGCAGGTTTTTACTATGACGAATCTCCTATTAGAGATGGATTCTTCGCGCCAGAAACACCAAGACCTGATTCAGTAAACTTTACAGCAGGTTTTTCTTATGACTTAAACACTAGATGGGCAATTGATGCTTCTGTATTATATGTACATTCTAATGAAGTTGCTAACTCGTACGATAGTTTTGTAGAAGCAGGACAACGTTTGTCATTTGGAGGAGAATATAAGTCGAATGCTCTAGTAGCAGGAATCGGAGTGTCGTACAAATTATAATATCAAAGAGCAGTAAAAGATGAAAAAAAATATAAAATATATAGCAGTAGTAGCTTTAGGATTATTTGCCTGTGAACCAGAATTTGATAATCCAATTGACGAAAGCGGAACATACACAAGTGGATCAGCCGATTTTTCAACGTTTGTTGCAGTTGGTAACTCACTAACAGCAGGTTTTCAAGACGGAACAGTATTTAGAAGCGGACAACAAAACTCTTTTCCAAACATCATGGCAGAACAATTTGCTTTTGCTGGTGGAGGAACATTTACACAACCATCGTACGATGATGATGTAAATGATACAGGAGGATTTTTACTAGCCGGAACACCAATCCCAGGATTTGATACACGTTTGGTAATTGACGCAAGTCAAGGAAGACCAGAAAGCTTAAATCTTGCACCGACAATGGAAGTTTCTTCATTGCAAGAAACAGCATACAACAATATGGGAATTCCTGGAGCAAAAATATTTCACTTAGGTTTTCCAGGATATGGAGACATTTCTAACCTTGCTATCGGAGCAGCAAACCCTTACTATGTAAGACACGCTACAGCACCTAATGCTACAGTAATTGGAGATGCAACTTCATTGAATCCAACATTCTTTGCATTGTGGATTGGAAATAATGATATTTTATCATTTGCAACTTCAGGAGGAACAGGAGTTGATCAAACAGGAAATCAAAATGTATTATCATATGGTTTCAACGACATTACAGATCCTGGAGTATTTGCTTTTACATACCAATCGCTAATTGATGCATTAACTGCAAACGGAGCAAAAGGTGTGGTAGCTACATTGCCAGACGTAACATCTATTCCTTATTTTACAACAGTTCCTTACAATGCAATTCCTTTAGATGCGCAAACAGCAGCGTTTGCAAATAGTGGATATGCAACATATAATGGAGGATTACAATTTGCAGCAGGAAACGGATTAATTACTGCTGATGAGGTAGCGCAAAGAACAATAGCTTTCTCAGCAGGTCAAAATGCAGTAGTAATTGTAGATGAAGATCTAACAGATCTTACTGGATTTGGAATTCCAAGTTATAGAATGGCGACAGTAGATGATTTACTAATATTACCATCTTCTGGAATTTTAGGGACATTAGCTGATCCTACAAATCCTGCTTCTGTAAATGGAGTTGGTGTTCCATTGGCTGATAACTGGGTATTAACTGCTACAGAAACTCAATTAGTAAGAAATGCAACAGCAGCATATAATAATGCAATTGTTTCTATTGCAGCAGCAAATGATTTAGCAGTAGCTGACATGGCAGTAAAATTAGAGGAATTAGTTTCTGGGTTGCGTACAACTGATGGACAAATTTATACAAACAACTACTTTGATGGTTCAAGTGATGCAATATCAACAGCAGTTTTCTCTTTAGATGGTGTACATCCAAACTCAAGAGGATATGCAATTGTAGCAGACGAATTTATTAGAGTAATCAATGAAAAATATGGTTCAAATGTACCAGGAGTAGTTGCAGGATATTATCCTGGAGTTACCGTGGTTCCGTCGAACTAAAAACACATAAAATTATATAGCATAAAAAAGCACTGAGAAATCAGTGCTTTTTTATGTTTTAAAGTTTTTATACGACTAACTTTTTAGATAAAAAAATCAACTCGCAAATAAAACAGATCAAAATTTCTGTAATTGCAGTAAAAATAAACTGATACACAATTGTTTAAAAACTTGATTCGCTTTTAAAAATAACGTACTTTTGCACACCAAATTTCATATCACAAATAAGGAAGATGAATATAACAAGAGATAATATAGATGCATTAAATGCAGTTGTTACCGTAAACATTGAAAAAGAAGATTACAGTGACAAAGTGGCTAAAATCTTAACAGATTACAAAAAAACTGCAAACATTCCTGGTTTCAGAAAAGGACACGTTCCTATGGGATTAGTGAAAAAACAATACGGAAAAGCAGTATTAGTTGATGAGGTAAACAAACTTTTGCAAGAAAGCTTAAACAGCTATTTAGTAGAAGAAAAACTAGATATCCTTGGAAATCCATTGCCAAGAATGCAAGAAGCGTTTGACTGGGATGCAGAATCTTTTTCTTTTGAATTTGAATTAGGCTTAGCGCCAGAATTTAATGTAGACCTACAAGGAAATGCCATCACACAATACAATATTGTAGCGGATGACAAAATGATTGATGGTCAGGTTGAAAACATTCGTAAGCAATATGGAAAATTAATTAGTCAAGATGAAGTAACTGAAGAATCTGAAGTAACTGGAGTCTTTTCTAACGAAGAAAAAGAAATTGAAAACAACGCTACATTTAGCTTAGATAAACTAAAAGGGAAAAGAAACCTTAACAAATTTGTTGGTGCTAAAGTTGGTGATACGGTAACGTTAAAAACAAAAGGATTATTCAACGATGACCATGATTTAATGAACTTCCTAAAAGTTGCTCATGATGATGTTCACGATTTAGATGTTGAAGTTTCTTTCAAATTAAACGAAGCAAACACAAGAGAATTGGCAGAATTAAACCAAGAACTGTTTGACAAGTTATTCGGAGAAGGAAATGTAACTTCTTTAGACGAAGTAAAAACAAAAATCAAAGAAGATGCTGAAAAACAATTTGTACAGCAATCTGACCAACGTTTACTAAACGACGTCACAGAAGGTTTAATTGAAAATACAAAATTCGATTTACCAGCTGGTTTCTTAAAAAAGTGGATTCAATCTGCAGGTGAGCAAGAATTAACGCCAGAGCAAGCCGAAGAAGAATACTCAAAATCTGAAAAAGGACTGCGTTATCAGTTAATCCAAGATAGATTGGTAAAAGATAACGAAGTGCAAGTTCAGTTCGAAGATTTAAAAGAATTTGCAAAGCAAATGATCAAAGTGCAAATGGCACAATTTGGACAAATGAACCCTAGCGATCAAGAGTTAGAAGACATTGCAGCACGAATATTATCTAACCAAGATGAAGTTCGTAGATTAACAGATCAGTTGTTAAGTCAAAAATTATTAGATCTTTTCAAAGAAAAAGCAAAACTAGAAACGAAAGAAGTTACTTACGAAAACTTCGTTAAAGAAGTATACGGAGATAGTCAGTAAGAAATAAAATACTTATATTTAAGGCGTTAAAATATTATTTTAACGCCTTTTTTAATCAAAAAAATACCAAGACACGAAATGAACTATAAAAAAGAATTTCATAAATACGCGACTAAACATCACGGTATCAATAATATGTATTACGATAAAATCGTAAGTCGTATGTCTCCATCAGCATTTTCAAACCCTGTAGGAATGACACCTTATATTATTGAAGAACGTCAAATGAATGTAGCGCAAATGGATGTATTCTCTCGTTTAATGATGGATAGAATCATCTTTTTAGGAACAGGAATTGACGATCAAGTCGCAAACATTGTCCAAGCGCAGCTATTATTCATGGAAAGTGTAGACTCGTCGAAAGACATACAAATCTACATCAACTCTCCAGGTGGAGGCGTTTATGCTGGTTTAGGAATTTATGACACAATGCAGTTTATCAAGCCAGATGTAGCAACAATTTGTACAGGTATGGCAGCTTCTATGGGAGCCGTTTTACTATGTGCCGGTCAAGCCGGAAAGCGCTCTGGGTTAACACACTCAAGAGTCATGATTCACCAACCACTTGGTGGCGCACAAGGACAAGCGAGTGATATTGAAATCACAGCAAGAGAAATCTTAATATTAAAAGAAGAATTATATAAAATTATTTCAAAACATTCAGGACAATCATACGAAAAAGTATATGATGACTCAGACAGAGATTACTGGATGAAAGCTGACAAAGCAAAAGAATACGGAATGATTGACGAAATACTTGTAAGAGAATAAATCTCTGCGCAAGTCAATAATAACAATAATGGCGAAAGAAGAATTAGAATGTTCATTCTGTGGTAGAAAAAAACCAGAAACCAATCTGCTAATTGCAGGTTTGGATGCACATATCTGCGACAGATGTATTGAACAAGCCCACGGGATTGTTCTCGAAGAATCAAAACAGTCAAGCAATGATGAATTGTCGTCTGAATTGGTGCTTCGTAAACCAAAACAAATCAAAGCCTTTTTGGACGAATTTATCATCGGACAAGGAGCCACAAAAAAAGTAATGTCGGTTGCCGTATACAATCACTACAAACGATTGTTGCAAGCACCAACAAATGACGATATTGAAATTCAAAAAAGTAATATCATCATGGTTGGACAAACAGGAACAGGAAAAACCTTGATGGCAAAAACCATCGCGCGTATGCTAAATGTTCCATTGGCAATTGTTGATGCAACGGTACTTACAGAAGCTGGTTATGTAGGAGAAGATGTAGAAAGTATCCTAACACGTTTATTACAAGCGGCAGATTATAACTTGGAAAAAGCGGAACGCGGAATTGTATTTATTGATGAAATAGATAAAATTGCTCGTAAAAGTGATAATCCATCCATCACACGTGATGTTTCTGGTGAAGGTGTACAGCAAGCCTTACTAAAACTATTAGAAGGAACTGTTGTAAACGTTCCGCCAAAAGGTGGAAGAAAACATCCCGATCAAAAATTTATCGAAGTGAATACAGAAAACATCTTATTCATTGCCGGTGGAGCTTTTGATGGTATTGACAGAGTTATTACACGTCGATTAAACATGCAAGCAGTTGGGTATAGTGCTTCTAAAGATGAAGAAGCAATTGATACGGACAACTTATTGCAATACATCATTCCGAAAGACTTAAAAGATTTTGGTTTAATTCCCGAAATCATTGGTCGTTTGCCTGTATTAACACACATGGATCCGCTGGATGCAAATACGCTTAGAGCAATTTTAACAGAACCAAAAAACGCAATCATCAAACAATACAAAAAATTATTCTCTATGGATAATATTGAGTTTGATATTACGGAAGGCGCGTTGGAATTTATCGTGGAAAAAGCAATTCAGTACAAACTTGGTGCACGTGGATTACGTTCATTATGTGAAACCATCTTAACGGATGCGATGTTTGACTTACCAGGATCGGATGAAAAAGAATTGAAAATCAGCAAAGCATATGCTGAAAAGAAGCTATCAAAAGTAGCGATTAAAAAACTAAAAGCAGTATCATAAAACAACGATAATGCACATACAGAATTTTTACGTCCAATCAATAAAGAAACAATTATTGATTGGATTTTTTATTGGACTTTGGTTGTTTCTATTTCTCTACTTTGTAGAACCGTTTGATATGTATCAATTACGTCCAAACGAGCGCGCCTTTGCGTCTTTTGGATACAGCGTTGTTGGTGTGCTAACGTACACCTTGCTAATTCCTGTGCAATATCTTTTATATTCCATTCGCAAGTCTTGGAGTTGGCAGCATGAAGTGTCGCTCATTATTTCCCTATTGCTATTATCCGGAATCACCAGTTTTCTGTTTTTCAAGTTTATTCTATTGCCAAATGAGCCAAATACCTACGAATTTGGTTTCTTCTTTTCGCAACGTGTCATTCCAACGATGTTTCTCATGCTTCCCGTAATGATCTTTTTAAGATGGATTATGGGTGATAAAACCAAGTTAGCAACGCAATCAGTAGTAACAGTGCCGACAATCGTTATTAAAGGCGAAAACAAAGCGGAAGTTTTGCACATAAAAGCTGCGGAACTTGTGTATATAGAATCGGCTAACAATTATGTAAAAGTATTTTATCTGTTAGAAGGTGAATTAAAAAATGAACTCTTTCGCAACAAAATATCAGTCTTACAAAACGAATTTCCGTTCTTGCTAAAAACGCATCGTTCGTTCTTAATAAATCCAACACATTTTTTAGAGTGGAAACGTGAATCTTCGCAAACAATCTTACTGCTAAAACCTGGAGTAACAGAAATACCTGTTTCTAAAACGTTTAAAAAGGCATTGGTAGAAAAATTCATTAATCCCGCAGAATAAACCGTTCGCCAAAGCGAAAAATTTTCACCACTCAAATCGATTCATTCGCCACAAATAGTTGTAAACACTGAGGAAATGTCGGAATATTGAACTGTCAAAAACAACTAAAATAGTTCATTATGCAAAACAAAATATTCAGAGTATTCGCCCTAACATTATTAATAATAACTGCTTTTTATTGCGAAAGTTGTACCATGGTGTACCGAACTATTGCACACGGACAAGCAGATGTAACCGATCATGAATGGCAACCAAAAGTAACCGTTGAAAAAGGAGTAAATGATTTTATATTTGCTGAAAAAACAGATGCAGAATTGGCTTCTTTTTTAGATGAAAGTTTAGAAGGAAGTAATACAAATGCATTCATGGTCATCAGAAATGACACGGTTATCTACGAAAAGTATTTTAACAAATATGATGAAAACTCATTACACACGTCTTTTTCGGTAGCAAAATCGTTTGTATCTGCTTTGGTCGGAATTGCACAAGAAGAAGGTTTGTTAAACGAAAATGAGCCGATTACAACGTACTTACCGGAATTGTTGAAGCAGAACAAGGATTTTGAAAAAATCACCGTAAAACACTTGCTAAACATGCAAAGCGGAATCAAATTTGACGAATATCCACGATTAAATCCATTTACAGGAATGGCACGTTTATATTACGGAACCAACATTCGTTCAAAAATAACGCACGGAATGACAATTGAAGAAGCGCCAGGACGTTTCAACTACCGCAGTATTGATACGCAAGTATTAGGTGTAATCTTAGAACGTGTAACAAAAATGCCAGTAGAAAAATACTTATCTGAAAAACTATGGAAGCCACTTGGAATGACGTCAAATGCAACGTGGTCTGTAGATAGCGATCGTAACAAAATGGTTAAAGCGTTTTGCGGAATCAATGCAAC
>NZ_JBGCDL010000031.1:0-2706 GCF_045105435.1 Kordia sp.
CAAAAGTATTGTCCGATTTCAGTTCAATTTGAGTACAAGCAAAGTAACTTTTTCCGCAATTTCCATATAAACCAATTGCTGATTTATTCGTAGAACACGAACCAAAAACAAGTAAAATTAAAATCAGTTTAATGTATTTCACGGGTTTTTCTTAAATGATGCACAACGGCTGGGCTATGGTTAGTACGGGAATTAAAATTACTGAATTTCCGATTAAGTACTTAGCCAAAACTTTTTATTTTATTTTGTTTTATCTTTTCATTTTTAAAGCCAAATTAAAAAGATTTGGCAGACTTCGTAAATATGCCTGAATCTTGAGTTAAGCGCTAAAACCCGTATTAATTATAGCTTTTGTGCCTGTTGCACAAGTCTAATATATTGATAAATTTCTTATCTTGAATAATGCGGGCAAAAAGTATACCAAGAACAGTTATTCAATAGTTTTCGTTTGAGCGAACGTATTCCAAAAAAGAGCATTTATCGTCGTTTACCTTCTGAGTTAGATGTAGATTATTTGTATAAACCTATCGCTTATAACTTGAAGAAATACCTGAAATTCATTACAAAAACGGCAAAAAGTGGAGTGAAATCACTTGGCTTGCTCATTTTAAAAATAAAGCCACTATCTAGTCGCTATATCTTGATTGTAAGCGGAGTTAATTTAGTAACTCAGTAACGAAAATCATAAGAAAGACACGCTTAAAAGTGCTAAGAATGCCTTGTTTTTATGAAATTATAGGGTTGTGCAAAGGTTACCGGTGTTAGCTGTAGGTTTTTTTTCTAAATTTATTCTGCAAATCGTATAATTCCATCACTTTCAAACCAGAGTTGTTTATATTTTATTGGAATTATTTCCTCTCCTTTTTTGTTTATATATCCAACTTTACCATCAACTTCTACATATGCTAATTCGTTAACGAAAGGAAGTGCCTTATCATAAATTGCTGGAATTTTAATTCTTCCTTTTTTGTTTATGAATCCATATTTTCCATTCTCTTCAAATAAAGCTAAATCATTGGTGAAGAAAGGATATTTGGTTTTTTTCAAATCGAATTTGACTTTAATCTTATTCTTTGTGTTAATACATCCATAGTTTTCTCCTTTTTTCACAAAAGCCAAACCATTTAAAAATGCAGTGGCATCATCATATTCAAATGGTATTTTAGTTTCGTTTTCTCTGTTAATAAAACCCCATTTCCCATCTTTTAATGCAGGTATTAAATTATCATTTATGTTAAACCCAACTTTATCATAGATTAATGGAATAACTACCTTACCTGACTTGTCAATAAATCCAAACTTTTTGTTATTTTTTACAACATAAAGTTCACTGTCATTGATGAAATAAATATTTTCAAATTTAGGTTGAATAATAACTTTCTCATCAATACTTACAAGGCCATTTAGTTTTTTTCGGTCTATTGTTTCTCGAAAAACTATAATAGAATCCTTATCAAAATAATGGCTTTGTATGTCAAATTTTAGACTTCGATTAAAAATAACGTTACCATTTGAATCTAATATGTGGCTTTTTTTATTTTCAGTTTGGCATTTAAAATGGTTGAAACCAAAGTTACTCACCATCGTATATTTGAATTCCGTTAAAGAATCGCCCTTACGGTTTATTAAACCGTATTTTCCATTCTTTTTTACAATACCAGTATTACCATAATAGAAGAAAACATCTGTGTAATTTTCCAGATAAGTTTCTTTACCATCTTTATTTACATAACCGTATAAAGAGTCTTTAATTACATTAGCATAATCACCATAAAACTCTGAAGCCATATTAAATTTAGGCTTAATTACTATTTGTCCTTTATTATTTAAATACCCTATTTTCGGATATTCTTTTGGTTGGATTTTATAGTATAATATTCTTAATAAATTATCAGATAACGAATTGCTTTCTGTTTTTTGAGGAACTCTACCAAGAAAATTAATTATATCAATATCAGCTTTTATTTTTTCTTGAGAGAAAGTCCAATTTATTGAGATTAATAAAAGAATGATTGTGATTTTGTTTTTCATATGAGGTTTTTTTTAACTTACAGCTAACGTTAAGTGTATGAAACGTAGCGTATAAATATATACAAAAGTTTCGGTTTATTACTGAGCCAAATCTGCGATTTGGCATTTATTTTTTTCTTTTTTTAATGCCAAATTGTAGATTTGGCGGACTTTGCAAATACATACGAACCTTTCGGTTTAGCTCTTACTAGCCATGTTTTATACACACTGTGCCTGTTTCACAAGTCTAAGATATTGATAAATTTCGTATCTTGAATAATGCAAGGCAAGAAAATCTATCAAGAAAAATTATTCAACAATTTTCAGTTAAGTGATCGCATTCCAACGGAGAACTTTCATCGTCGTTTATCTTCTGAGTTAGATTTAGATTATTTGTATAAACCTATTGGGTATAACTTGAAGAAATACCTGAAATTCATCACAAAAACGGCAAAAAGTGGAGCAAGATCACTCGCGTTGGTCATTTTCAAAATAAAGTCACTATTTGGTAATAATAGCTTGATTTTAAGCGACACTAATTTTAAGTTTCAATAGGAAAACTCATAAGAAAGACACGCTTAAAAGTGCTAAGAATGCCTTGTTTTTATGAAATTATAGGGTTGTGCAACGATTACCATTGTTGCCAGCAGTTTTTATTTTTTCGGTAAATACAATTTCATATTCCCAATTTCCAGT
>NZ_JBGCDL010000032.1:0-8324 GCF_045105435.1 Kordia sp.
TTTTCTGGTGAAAACTGGAAAAATACGCCACTCATTACAGGTCGTAAATCATCGTTTCCAGATGCAAAAATAGTTTTGCTAATCGCAGTAGCCAAAACATGTCCATCAATTGTTGTTGCGCTTGGCTCTTTCAACTCTACCGAAGCAGGAAATTCGTCTCCATCAGCGTATGCTAGTGCATATTTACCGTGATTAGAGCTAATTTCAACCGTATTATTATCTTCCATAACAAACGTTAGTGGTTGCTCTGGAAATGTTTTTAAAGTATCTAATAATAACTTTGCAGGAACTGCAATATTTCCTGTGCTATCTGATTCTACCGTTAAAACCGACGACATCGTAGTTTCTAAATCGGAAGCAGATACTTTCAATTCGTTTTCATTCAGTTGAAAAAGGAAATTATCTAAAATAGGTAAAGTGTTACTATTATTAATTACGCCTCCTAAAATTTGAAGTTGTTTTAATAAATATGTACTTGATACAATAAATTTCATGTGTTTGTGTTCTATTTAAAGTTCAAAAATAATTCTTCCCAGTCAAATTACATAGCTTTTAAGCGCTAAATTCATGCGAAAAGAATCACATTGTTATATTCCTACAAATATATCTTAAATGTCGTTGTAAAGAAAGGAAACTTATTAACAAACTATTTGGCAAATTTACGTTTGCGAATATATGTAAATACAATCCCAAAAACAGCTAGGATTGCAAGCGGAAAGCCAATGTTTATCCATTGCCAGTATCCTTTTTCGTCGGTTACTTTCTGAGTATCTAAGAATGCTAATTTTAATTGTTTGGAACGAATGTTTATAAGTCCGTTATTATCCAAAAGGTAATTTACCGAATTTAATAGGAATTCTTTGTTTCCATATTGACGTTTTGTAATGATGTCATAGCCTAATTCTTGTGGTTGTCCACGTGATATTTGGTTTTTAATGACATCGCCATCCGAAATGACTAACATTTTAGATTCACCTTTGTTTTTTGCATCTTTTAGTTGGAACGGTTTTTTAGGTTTCCCCAAAAATGCAGATTGAAACATTCCTTCTAATAAAACCGCTAAATTTTGATTGCCTTTCCCTTGATAAGTCTCTGGCGCAGGTTCATTTTCGATGACATTTAGATAAATTTCTTTCGGAATTCCTTCCAATTTAGATTGTGGCGAACTTTTAAGTAATACAGTTTTCTCAGGACCACGTTTTAAAAGCTCAATCTCATTGGCAAATTCAAAACGTACCAAATTTGTATTGTTTGTAATAGGATGATTCAAATCTGTTTGTGCTAACGGATTGTAGCGCCATTGTACAGGTAAATATTGTGCGTTGTTGCCTTCTCCGAATTCCATTCCGATCGCGGCACATTGCATGTCATTTACTAATTTCGGATTGATACGAATTCCGTAGTTTAGGAAGAAATCTTGCAAGCCTAAATCTCTAGGAAACGCCAATGTTTTTCCTTTTGCACGGATACTATCTAATTCAGCTTGCGCCGTTTCTACCAACCAAAGCGATTTTCCACCTTGCATTGTGTATTGATCAAGAATATACTTGTCTTGTTCAGAAAACTTTTTTGTTGGTTTTGGAATGATGGCTAAATCGAAACGTGCTAAGTTTTTTAATGTTTTTATTGGATCGTCAGGAAAAGCACTCAAATCAAAAGGAGCAATTCTATAGTAATCGCGCAAACTTTGTACAAAGCTTGCAATATAAATATCGTCCAATTCGTCATTTCCTTTTAAAATGGCAATTGTTTGTTTTTCAATAAGCGTCAATTTGGTAAATGCATCTGCAAAGGCATATTCCAAATGTTGTACAGAGTTTGCAATTTTTTCTTCATTAGAACTTGCAACATTATTTTTGTATAATTGAATTTTTACTGTTTTATCGTTGTGCGTAGCAACTGCCCATGGATACACGACTTCGCGTGAAACTTTATTTGCAGCTTCTTCCGTAATGTATCTAGGTTCCATGCCATAACTTGCCAATCTTTCAGTTTCATTTTCCTTGATCGGATCAATAAAAACATATGCTACATTGTCGTTATGTGCTGAAAATTCTTGTAATAATTGTTCGGTTTCATCAGCCAAACGTTTGTATTCGGTTGGTAAATCTCCTTTTAGGAATACCGTAATGATCATGGGTGTTTTTACTGTTGTAAGTGTATTTTTTGATGCTTCTGATAAGGTATAGCGTTTGTCTTGGGTTAAATCGAAACGAGTAAATACACTGCTTGCAATGACATTCAGAATGATTAATCCGATAAGGACAAAAGCGATTTTAACACTAATATGGAGTTCTTTTTTCAAGCTTATCGTTTTTTAAGTTGTACTACAGTTAAGAATAAAAAGAAAACTGTGATGCTTATAAAGTAAATGACATCGCGTGTATCAATAACACCGCGCGCAATGCTGTCAAAGTGATGTTTCATTCCAAATTTTTCAATCGTAGGATTTAGGTCTCCGAAAATATCCGCATTTGCGATTCCTTCAAAACCAAAATACATGACAAAACAGATAAATACTGCTACAATAAATGCAACAATTTGATTCTGCGAAAGTGTCGAAGTGAATACGCCAATACTTGTGTAGGCCGCAATTAAAAACAGCAATCCAAAATAGGAGCCAAGCGTGCTACCAATGTCTAAATTCCCAGCGGGATTTCCTAAATTCCAAACCGTATACACGTATAAAAGTGTCGGAATCAACGCAAGTAAGATCAATACAAACGCACCAAAATACTTTCCCAATACAATTTGCCAACCCGAAATTGGTTTTGTCAATAACAACTCTAGCGTTCCCAAACGTTTTTCTTCCGAGAAACTTCGCATGGTAATGGCAGGAATTAAAAAGATAAGAATCCAAGGTGCTAGGGTGAAAAATGGTGTTAAATCTGCGAACCCGTAGTTGAAAATATTGAATTCACTTTTAAAAAACCATAAGAATAATCCGTTGAGAATTAAAAATAAGGCAATCACCAAATATCCTATAGACGAGGAAAAAAAGGAATTGATTTCTTTTCTGAGTATGGCTAACATTTAGTTCTTTTTTAATACAATTATATCTTGATATGATAAGGTATTTTCAGTTCTTCCAGACCATTCGCCTGGAAAATAGTTGGCAATTTCGAAGCCTTTTGCTTCAAACTGTGCAAAAATATAGTCTTTGTCAAAAGCAACATTGGCTTCTTTTACTTTTTCGTCCATTAGTGCGTAATTACCACGATCGACTTTAAAATTCATTTTGCTTGTTGTCATGTGCTCGCGAGACGTTTCATCCAAAATAAAAAAAGTAGCCAAACATATTTTTTCGCTGTCTAACACACGGTTAATTTCTCCTAAATAATGCAAAACATCTTCGGGCATCATGTGTGTAAAAACGGAAGTTAAAAAGGCAAAATCGAAACTTGACGCTTCATACGGAAACGTAAAATTTTTGGCTTCTTCGTTCGTATTCAGATTGTATAAATCGTTCTTTAACGGCGTATGCGTAAATTCAAAATTTGGATATTTACTCGTAATATGTTCCGTACACCAATTGACTCCTTGTGCAACGACATCAAAGCCTTTGTAGCTTCCTGTTGCGTTTAAAAAGTCGGTAAACGGAATTGCCATACGACCAATTCCTGAACCAATATCTAAAATTCGGCTGTTTGGCTGAATGTTTCCGTAGTCTTTAAAATACTTAAAAAAAAGCTTTCCAATTTCTATATAATTTCCTGGACCTGTGTATACATATCCTTTTGGCGGTTCGAGTTCGTGACGTTTTCTAAAAAGATCAACAGGCGCATATACTACCTTTCTCAGTAATAATCGTTGTTTGGGCGATAAGCGGTAATATAATGATCTTAACATATTTTGTAACTAGCAATTCGTTTTACGGAATCTATGATTGTGTAACGTTTGGTTATGACTTCTAGTATTTATAATTTAGGATAAACTTACTAACTTATCAACACTCCACGCGTATGGTTTGTCGTTAAACATAGCTTTGGTTTGTTTCCAGACATTTTTGAACAATTCGGAATTGCGATAGGCTTCCAAATTATCTACATGTTTCCAATGGCTATAGGTAAAGAAAATTTCAGGATTGTTCTTGTCTTGATACAGCTCTAAAAATTCACAACCTTCACGATCTTTGATCGACTGTTTTTTTTCTTCAAACATCGCCAAAAAATCGGGAATGTATTTTGAGTGAAAACTCATCTTAACTATGCGTACAAACATAAACTATATAAAATTAATCGTTATAGTATCTCTAAATCGCAATCCAAAAAGGGTAGAAGCGCTTCCAACCGTTTGCGGATTACTTTTGTAAATGGCCAACTCTATAAAGTTTGCCGAATTAAATAATGCCAATCGTTTGCCATCTTCTTCACGTTTGTGTTTTTCTAAATTAAAATTGATGGCATCACTGTAACATTCGTGAATGGTTTTGAACTTGTAATTACGTGCCGAAATTTCAAAATTGCGTCCTTTTCCAACATCTTTAAACAGTTTTCGGGTGATATTCGTCACTACATTTCCGTAATTGTCAATATAAATCACATTTCCAATAATCTGCGATTCGTCTGTATTTACCACAGGTTTGATGCCTGTTAAATGTTTTATGTCTTGAATCGTTTTCCCAATCACTTCAAGCGTTCCGCCACGTGCAATATGACAAGCAACTTGCACAAAAACGTCTAAAACGGGAAAATTTGTTTCAATTCGATCGTGAATATTTATTTCCACAATCTTTTCAGGAACAATCTCAGCAGCAATCAAACTCATAATTCCGTTATCGGCACATACGAAAAAATGACCGTCCAATTTAAGCGCAATGTGTTTATTTTCAGGATTCAACTCAGAGTCAATACCTATGATATGAATACTTCCTTTTGGAAAGCTATTAAACGCATTTTGGATCACATAAGACGCTTCCGTAATGCTAAACGGATTTATACTGTGCGAGATATCAACAATGCGGACATCGGGTAGTTCACTATAAATAGCTCCTTTAACTGCGCCCACAAAATGGTCTTTCTCCCCAAAATCAGTTGTCAGTGTTATAATTGCCATTGGCGAATTGTTGATATTTTTTTAATTTTAATTTAGTAAAAAATGGTAAGTTTGCTTTGCAAATCTAAAAAAACAAAACGGAAATCTAATCTTTAATACGAGTCGCTTTTGAACGAAATTATTTTTGAACTTTCTGAGATCAGTCCCAGAGAGTTTTTTGGTCAACAAAATACCAACATTGAATCGCTAAAAAAATACTTCCCAAAACTTAAAATTGTAGCGAGAGGAAATAAGATAAAAGCCTACGGAGATGAAGCTTTATTGGAAGAGTTTGATAAGCGATTAACGATGCTTATGGAGCATTTTGGTAAATACAACAAAATTGACGAAAATGTCATTGAGCGTGTATTGACAAGCGAAAGTTCTAAAGATTATGATACGTCAGATTCTAGCGGACAAGTATTGTTACACGGAACCAACGGAAAACTTATCAAAGCTATTACGGCCAATCAACGCAAGTTGGTCGATAAGATGAGCAAGAATGATATGGTGTTTGCTATTGGTCCTGCCGGAACAGGAAAAACGTATACAGGAGTCGCATTAGCCGTAAAAGCTTTAAAGAATAAAGAAGTAAAACGAATTATTTTAACGCGTCCTGCGGTAGAAGCTGGCGAAAGTTTAGGTTTTTTACCGGGCGATTTAAAAGAAAAACTAGATCCGTATATGCAACCTTTGTATGACGCTTTGCGCGATATGATTCCGCCAGAGCGACTTGCCAATTATATAGAAAACGGGACCATTCAAATTGCACCAATGGCGTTTATGCGTGGACGTACGCTAGATAATGCCTTTGTAATTTTGGATGAAGCTCAAAATACTACGCATGCGCAAATGAAGATGTTTTTGACGCGTATGGGGAAAAATGCAAAATTTATGTTGACAGGTGATCCTGGACAAATAGATTTACCAAGACGTGTGACTTCTGGACTGAAAGAAGCATTATTGGTTTTAAAAGACGTCAAAGGAATCGGAATTATCTATTTAGATGATAAAGATGTGGTGCGTCACCGATTGGTAAAGAGAGTTATTGAAGCGTATAAGAGTATTGAACATCAGAATTGATTTAGTATTGAGATGTTAGTATTGAGTATTGAGAAGTTTCAAATAAAATAGCTAAACGTCACTTCGAGTGATTTTTTGTAATAAAATGAAGAAAAATAGTATCGAGAAGTACTATGAAGTAAGCATTTTAAAATAACGAATAAACAAATCAACAAATAACGAATAACGAATAACGAATAACGAATTTAAAATGTAAAAGTGCTTTCTAAGAACTTTTTGAGTTTTATAATAAATGTATTTAAGTTTTATGTTTTTTGGAAGTTATTCAAACAAATTGACGAATAGCGAATAATGAATTTATAAGTTTTTGAATTACAAGACGTCACTTCGAGTGATTTTAGAATAAAATTGTATCGAGAAGTACTATGAATTTATGAGATTTAGTTTCAAAGCATTTCTCGATACTAAATTCTTTCAGAATTTTACTCGAAATGACGTTTTGAAAAATTGAAATAACCAATAACGAATTTAAAATGTAAAAGTGCTTTCTAAGAACCTTTTGAGTTTTATAATAAATGTATTTAAGTTTTTATGTTTTTTGGAAGTTATTCAAACAAATAACGAATAACGAATAAACAAATACTAAATAACGAATTTAAAATGTAAAAGTGCTTTCTAAGAACCTTTTGAGTTTTATAATAAATGTATTTAAGTTTTATGTTTTTTGGAAGTTATTCAAACAAATTGACGAATAATGAATAACCAATAAACGAATACACAACCAACAACCCACAACTAACAACAACACAATGAGTAACACAATTACGGAGACGAATTTTAACTTTCCGAATCAAACTGCAAAATACACAGGAAAAGTACGTGAAGTATATACAATAAACGATGATCTTTTGGTGATGATAGCTTCTGATCGTTTGTCTGCTTTTGATGTGGTGATGCCAAAAGGAATTCCGTTTAAGGGACAAATTCTGAATCAGATTGCCACAAAAATGATGAAAGCTACCGAACATTTGGTGCCAAATTGGTTGATTGCGACACCAGATCCAAATGTAGCTATTGGTCACAATTGCGAACCTTTTAAGGTAGAAATGGTGATTCGTGGGTATATGTCTGGTCATGCTGCACGCGAATACAAAGCAGGAAAACGTATACTTTGTGGTGTTGCAATGCCAGAAGGAATGATTGAAAACGATAAATTTCCTGCGCCAATCATTACACCAGCTACAAAGGCGGAAATGGGCGAACATGATGAAGATATTTCTCGTTCAGCCATTTTAGCCAAAGGAATTGTTTCTGAAGAAGATTATATTCAATTAGAAAAATACACACGATTGTTATTTGAAGAAGGAACAAAAATCGCCAAAGAACGCGGTTTGATTTTGGTGGATACGAAATATGAATTCGGAAAAACAAAAGAGGGCAAAATCCTTCTAATTGATGAAATTCACACACCAGATTCTTCTCGTTATTTCTATGCAGATACATACGAAGAATTGCAAGCTAAGCAAGCACCTCAGAAACAATTATCGAAAGAATTTGTACGTCAATGGTTAATCAGCAATGACTTTCAAGGTTTAGAAGGTCAAAAAGTTCCTTTTATGAGTGATGCATATATTGACTCTGTTTCCGATCGTTATATTGAATTATACGAAAACATTACAGGAGATACGTTTGAAAAAGCAGATGTTTCCAATATTTTAAATAGAATAGAGGAGAACGTAGTTTCTTTTTTGAAAAAATAGTTGTCAGTTGCTTGTTTTAGTTGATTCTAATTATATTTCTGTAATAACTAGTGTAATCTTAAATTAAAGAGCATTCATAAAAATATAAAAAGGCTGTCTAAAAGTCGATAAGTCGTCAAACCGAACTTGATTCGGTTTCTCATCACAGTTGAAACTCAACTCAATGAGATTCTGGATGAAGTCCAGAATGACACTCTTAACAGCTTTTTAGACAGCCTTTTTTAGTAAAGTATTTGGTAATAGTTGAAATGCTGTTTGATAGTTCTAACAATTAAAAACCAACAACTAGCGCAACTATTTAATCTCTTTCATTGCATTATCAATCAATGTTTTTAAGTGTGCTTTGTGTGCTTTTGTCGCCAAATTACCCAAACCATTTACTGTATATCTTCGGATTGTTTTTAAGTTGTAAATCGCCATAGATTTCGCAATATTATTAAAACGTCCGTTTGATCTTCCTGTCAACATTTCAATCAACATACTTGTATATTCAATCTGTAAATTTTG